>JAFAGL010000246.1 GCA_023422735.1 Pseudomonadota bacterium | reverse complement strand
GCGATCAAGAAGGCCGAATTCGAGACCTTCATGGAGGTCATCAGCCCCTGGGAACGTGAATATCTGCTATTGAATGTGTGAGTGTTCATGACCGCGCATTCCCCCATTTCCCCCGGCCTGTCCTGGTACGAAGCGAGCGTTCCTGAGCGGTCTGCTTATCCCCCCCTCGATGGGGATCGCCAGGTCGATGTCGTCATTGTCGGCGGCGGCTTCACCGGCCTTTCGGCAGCCGTTCACCTTGCGAAAGCGGGCGTCGATGTCATGCTCATCGAGGCGCATCGTTTTGGAGACGGCGCGTCCGGTCGCAACGGCGGGCAGCTGAACACCGGGCAGCGTGCATGGGTCGAAGAAATGGAAGCCGAATATGGTTTCGCCCGCGCCAAGGCGCTGTTTGATCTTGCGGAAGATGCAAAAGCGCATCTGCTCGATTTCGCGCGAGTGAACAAGATCGATATCGACTACCAGCCGGGCCAACTCTCCGTTGCCCACAAGCCGCGATATGTCGATGATTACAAGAAGCACGCCGAAACAATGGCCACGCGCTTCGGCTATGAGCACATCCGTTTTATGGATAAGGCCGAAACCGCACAACGCCTCGGCAGCACCGCTTATCATGGCGGCACCCGCGACACCGGAACCGGCCATATCCACCCCCTGAAACTCGTAGTCGGCACGGCACGGGTGGCAAGCGAGGCCGGCGTGCATCTTCACGAGCAAACGCCTGCCACGAGCGTTGAAAGCATCAATGGCAAGGTCGTCGTGAAAACCCCACGCGGCACGATCACCGCGTCGAAAGGATTACTCGCCGTCAATGCCTATGGCGGAGACCTTGAACCGGTCAGTGCTGCGCATGTCATGCCGATCGGCTCCTTTATCGGCGCCACCGTACCCTTGGACGACGACAGCTCCGTTCTTTCCGGCGGTGAGGCGGTCGACGATTCCCGCTTTGTCGTGCGTTATTTCAGAAAGTCGGTCGACAACCGCCTGCTTTTCGGCGGGCGCGAGATTTATGGGGTCGCCGATCCGCAAGACATCGCAGACGCCATCCGCAAGCAGATCACGGAAATCTACCCGGACCTGAAAGATGTCGAGATCACGCATGGCTGGGGCGGCTATGTTGGCATCACGATGCCACGAAAACCCTATATTCGCGAAGTGATGCCAAACGTCATCTACGCCGGCGGATTTTCAGGCCACGGCGTCATGCTGTCGAATTTCACCGGCAAGCTTTACGCCGAGATGGTCGCGGGCAATCGCGATCGCCTGAAGCTGATGCAGGATTTCAAGATTCCGGCATTTCCCGGAGGCAGAGCCTTGCGCGCGCCCCTGCTCTTTCTGGCGCTCAATTGGTATGCGCTTCGCGACCGTATTTGATCGGGAACGTTTGGGGGCGCTTAAGGCTTATCCGGGCGAATGATCATCCGGAGTTTTGTTCATGAAAAAACTGATCCTCGCCGCTTTAGGCGTCGCTGCATGGAGATGGCTGGCCGCCCCGGCGCAACGCAATGAGCCTGCCTTCTTCGGCAATCAACCGTCCCAGCCGAAGCGCGATGGGCCACGTCGTCAGGCTGGAACCTCATCAGATTTTGCGCAAGAAAGATGGGAAGGCAGTCGATCGCCTTCCCATGCGGATGTTCCCGGTACCGACATCACTTATCGTGTTGTCGAACATGATGACGGCTGGGCCTACAAAGTCGGCGATGTCTTTTCCGAAACATTCTCCAGCCATGATGCCGCGCTTGAAGCTGCGCGCATCGCCGCCCGCGAACATGAACTCGCAGGAGAGCCGGAGCCGATCGAGTACCAGGACGAACAGGGAAAATGGCGCCGGGAAGATACGGACGGCCGTGACCGCCCGCATACACAAGTCGAGGACACTCAATCCAACAAGGGCTGAGTGTCGCTCCTCATTCAGCCGTGATTAAACACGACCGTTTTGGTCGCCGACATGTCGTAAAGGGCTTCAAAGCCCTTTTCGCGTCCATGGCCGGACTTCTTGAACCCGCCGAAGGGTAGCTCGATCCCGCCACCCGCGCCGTAACCGTTGACGAAGACCTGGCCGGCCCGCACCCGCTTTGCCACCCGATGCTGGCGCCCGCCATCTTTCGTCCACACGCCGGCAACGAGACCAAAGTCCGTACTGTTGGCCAAGCGGATCGCCTCCTCTTCGCCCTCGAAGGCAAACAGCGTCAAAACAGGGCCGAAAACCTCCTGTTGAGCGATCGCCGCATCCGGATCAACCGAGCCGAACAATGCAGGCGCAACATAGAAACCATCCTGCGGCGCGGAAGGATCGATACTGCCGCGAGCCAGAACCGAGATCCCCGCGTCTTCAGCGGCTGCAATGAAATTCTTCACCTGCTCCTGCTGCTTCTTGTTGACCATAGGTCCAAGATCACCATCGGCGTCATGCGGCGCGGCAACAAGCTTGCCGAAGCGAGTTGCAAGCTCTGTCGCGACCTTTTCATAGATCGGCTTTTCGAGAAGGATGCGGCTACCGGCCGAGCAGGTTTGTCCACCATTCTGGATGATGGCGTTCACCAGCACGGGGATGGCAGCATCAAGATCGGCATCGGCGAAGACGATCTGAGGGGACTTGCCGCCAAGTTCCATTGTCACGCCGCGATTGTTGACGGCGGCCGCCTGCTGGATCGCCGTGCCCGTCATCGTCGACCCGGTGAAGGTCACATAGTCGATCTCCGGATGTGCCGACAAAGCAGCGCCGGCTTCGCGGCCATAGCCGGTCACGACATTGAATACACCAGCCGGGAAGCCCGCTTCGAGAGCGAGTTCGGCGATGCGGATTGTCGTCAAGGATGCGTCTTCAGCCGGTTTAACGACCAGCGTGTTGCCCATCGCCAATGCCGCGCCAGCGACCCGGGCGAGAATCTGCATCGGATAGTTCCAGGGGATGATGCCCGCGACCACGCCGTGCGGCTCGCGAAGCGTCAGCGCCGTATAGCCATCCAGAAACGGGATCGTGTCGCCGTGGATCTTGTCGGCCGCACCGCCATAGAACTCGTAATAGCGCATGGTCGCGGTCACATCGGCCTTGCCCTGCCGGACAGGCTTGCCGGTATCGCGCGATTCCAGCGCAGCCAGTTCGTCGCCGTTCTTTTCGATAAGCTGTCCGAGCCGGGTCAAAAGCCGCCCGCGCTCAACGGCAGGCATGCGGCTCCAAGGCCCCTCTTCGAAAGCCTTTTTCGCCGACTTCACAGCGCGATCGACATCAGCCTTGTTGGCAGATGGAATGGAGGCGAACACCTTTCCATCCGAGGGGGACACAACATCGATCCGTTCGCCGCTCATGGCATCGGCTGGTTGACCGTCGATTACCTGCATGAATGCGCGGCCTTCAGCCACCGTGCGCGAAAGATGCTGACCCATGGCATGTCTCCTTTCAATTTGGCGGTTTGGTGCACCAATTTCGGCACATTGTCATCCCAAACTTCGTCAAAACGAGTGAAACAAAACCGCAAATTTCCGGTTTCGCAACGAGGCAGTGCGGATAATGCGTAGCACTAGCTTTTTTCAATCGATTAGATTAAGCCACTGACATTTCCTGGAAACCATTTGCTATGACGAGCCAGATTATTCCAGTCGAGCCTTTCGACTTCATTATTTTCGGTGCCACAGGTGACCTTGCCGAGCGCAAGCTGCTGCCGGCTCTTTATCAGCGCCAGGTGGCGGGCCAGTTCTTCGATCCAAGCCGCATCATCGGATCGTCGCGCACGAAGATGACCGATGCGGAATATCGGAAATATGCCGAGAACGCGTTGAAGGAACATGTGTCTTCCGCAGAGCTTGATCCAGAAGCTTTGCAGACCTTTCTCGAACGCTTGAGCTATGTCGCGGCAGATGCCACGACAGGCGAAGGCTTCGACAAATTAAAGGCTTCCATCGGCAAGGACGACATGATCCGCGTGTTCTATCTCGCGGTCGCGCCCTCGCTTTTCGGTCATATCGCCAAGCAGGTCGAAAGCCACGGATTGGTCAACGAGAAAGCGCGCATCGTCGTTGAAAAACCGATCGGTCGCGATCTGGAATCTGCCAAGCAACTGAATGACACGATCGGCAGTGTTTTCAAGGAAAACCAGATCTTCCGCATCGACCATTATCTGGGCAAGGAAACCGTCCAGAATCTGATGGCCCTGCGGTTTGCCAACGCGCTTTACGAGCCCCTTTGGAACAATGCGCATATTGATCACGTGCAGATCACGGTCGCCGAATCTGTGGGTCTGGAAGGCCGCGCCGGTTATTATGACAAGGCCGGCGCGCTGCGCGACATGGTCCAGAACCATATGCTGCAGCTCCTTTGCCTCGTTGCGATGGAAGCGCCGCCCTCGATCGACGCAGATTCCCTTCGTGATGAAAAGCTGAAAGTCCTGAAATCGCTTCAGCGCATCAACGGTAATGGCGCCGGCAAACTAACCGTCCGGGGCCAATATCGTGCCGGCGCTTCCGCTGGCGGTCCGGTCAAGGGTTACCTGGAAGAACTGGAAGGCGGCGAAAGCAATACCGAGACTTTCGTGGCCATCAAGGCCGAGATCGCGAATTGGCGCTGGGCTGGCGTACCGTTTTACCTGCGCACCGGTAAAAGGCTGGCATCACGCATGTCGGAGATCGTGATCGAGTTCAAGCCGATCCCTTATTCCATTTTCGGAGAAAATGCCGGACCCGTCGTAGCCAACCAGTTGGTTATCCGCCTTCAGCCCGATGAGGGTGTGAAGCAATGGCTCATGATCAAGGATCCGGGTCCAGGCGGAATGCGTCTCAAGCATGTGCCGCTCGACATGAGCTTTGCGGCAGCCTTCAATGTTCGCAACCCGGATGCTTACGAACGGCTGATCATGGATGTGGTGCGCGGCAACCAGACATTGTTCATGCGCCGCGACGAGGTCGAGGCCGCCTGGAACTGGATCGATCCGATCCTCGAAGCCTGGCGCGACAACAATCAGGAAGTGCAGGGCTACACGTCCGGAACCTGGGGGCCTTCTTCGGCAATCGCTTTGATCGAGCGTGATGGCCGCACCTGGCACGAAAGCACCTGACCATGCCTGTTGAGCCACAATGGAAAAAGTTTCCTTCAAGCGAAGCACTGGCGGAGCGCTTCGCTTCTGACGTGGCAAAGCGGCTTGGCGACGCTATCAAGGCGCGCGGACAAGCCTTAATCGCCGTTTCGGGCGGAACAACGCCTGCCCTTTTCTTTCGCGCGCTGTCTCGCTCAGACATTGATTGGTCATGTGTCACGGTCGTTCCTGTTGACGAGCGTTTCGTTCCACCGGCGTCGGAGCGTTCCAACGAGAAACTCATCCGCGGCGATCTGCTGACAAACAAGGCTCTCGACGCCGCTTTCATCCCGCTTTTTCATGATGTCCTGACAGCACAGGAAGCCGCCATTGTTGCCGATGGGGAGCTCAGCGAGCTTCCTCTGCCATTCGACGTTGTTGTGTTGGGAATGGGAAGCGACGGGCATACCGCCTCCTTCTTTCCCGATGCGAAAGAGCTTGCCTCGCTCATCGATCCCAAGGCGGAACGCCGCGTCATGCCCGTCCTGGCAGAAAGCGCTGGCGAACCACGGATCACTCTTACCTTGCCGACCTTGATATCTGCGGCGTTCGTTGCACTTCACATTGAAGGCAGCGACAAGCGCGCCGTGCTCGAAGCCGCCCTTGCCCAGCCTGCGCCGCATGAGAAGCCAATCAGCGCCGTCCTTTTCCATGCCTCGAGCCCGCTTCAAATCTATTGGGCGCCCAAGAAAGGCGAAGAGCCATGACAGTCCGCCGCGACGTCGCAGCCATCACCGATCGTATTCGTGAAAGATCAAAGCCCGGTCGCGAGGCCTATCTGGAGCGGCTCGAAGCTGCAATCGGTCGTGGTGTTCATCGTTCCGTCCTGTCTTGCGGAAATCTCGCACATGGATTCGCTGCCTGCGCTCCGAATGCAAAAGCAGCATTGGCGGGCGAAGCCATTCCCAACCTCGGAATCATAACTGCCTATAACGACATGTTATCGGCACATGCGCCTTATGAAACCTATCCGCAGCTCATTCGCCGTGCGGCAGCGGACGCCGGCGGCGTCGCGCAGGTAGCAGGCGGCGTTCCGGCCATGTGCGACGGCGTGACTCAAGGCCAGCCCGGAATGGAGCTGTCGCTGTTTTCGCGCGATGTCATCGCGATGGCGGCTGGAATCGGCTTATCGCACAATATGTTCGATGCGGCTGTCTATCTCGGCATCTGCGACAAGATCGTGCCGGGATTGATGATCGCTGCCATGACTTTTGGCCATTTGCCGGCCATCTTCATTCCGGCAGGACCGATGCCTTCGGGCCTGCCGAATGACGAGAAAGCCAAGGTCCGTCAGCTTTATGCCGAAGGCAAGGTCGGACGCGCCGAGCTTCTGGAATCGGAATCGCGCTCCTATCACAGCCCGGGCACCTGCACGTTCTACGGTACTGCCAATTCCAACCAGATGATGATGGAGATCATGGGCCTGCATACGCCCGGTTCCTCCTTCATCAATCCGGGCACACCCCTTCGTGATGCCCTGACCCGTGAAGCGGCTCAACGCGCTTTGGCGATCACCGCGCTTGGCAACGAGTTCACGCCCGCAGGCAGGATGATCGACGAACGATCAATCGTGAATGCCGTCGTCGGACTGCATTCGACAGGGGGCTCCACCAATCATACGATCCACCTGATTGCGATGGCGGCCGCTGCCGGTATCAAGCTCACATGGCACGATATTTCCGAACTTTCAGATGCCGTTCCGCTTTTGGCGCGTGTCTACCCGAACGGACTTTCCGATGTGAACCATTTCCAGGCGGCAGGCGGCATGGGCTTCCTGATCCGCGAACTGCTTGACGCCGGCTATCTGCATGAAGACGTGCAGACGGTTTGGGGCGAAAGCTTACGCCCTTATACCGTTGAAGCCAGACTTGGCAGCGACGGATCGGTCGTGCGCGAACCCGTTCCCGCAATCAGTGGAGATCCCAAAGTTCTAACAACCGCATCCCAACCGTTTCAGCCGACCGGTGGCCTCAAGGTCCTGAAGGGCAATTTCGGTCACGCCGTCATCAAGACATCGGCGGTGAAGCCGGAAAAGCGGATCATCGAAGCGCCGGCCCTGGTTTTCGAGGATCAGGAGGCGCTCAATCTCGCATTCAAGAATGGCGAGTTGGACCGTGATTTCGTGGCGGTGGTGCGTTTCCAGGGTCCAAAGGCCAACGGGATGCCCGAACTGCATCGCCTGACCACTGTTCTGGGTGTGCTACAGGATCGCGGTCGAAAGGTCGCGCTTGTCACGGATGGCCGCATGTCCGGCGCCTCGGGCAAGGTCCCTGCCGCTATTCATGTGACACCGGAAGCATTGGATGGAGGCGTTATCGGCAAAATCCGCGATGGCGACCTGATCAGACTGGATGGCGAAGCGGGTACGCTTGAAGTGACGCTATCTGCGGAAGAGCTCGCACAGCGCGAGATTGTCGTCCCCGATCTGACCGGCAATGCCTTCGGGATGGGACGCGAACTTTTCGCCGGTTTCCGCCAGCTCGCTTTGCGCGCCGATGAAGGCGCATCAAGCTTCGGCGTTGCAGCGTAACTTCGAGAGACGAGACTATGATGGGTCTTCTCTTGGGGTTTTCGTCAGCATCGCGATGGCGATCATCTTTAGCATCGCTTTTGGATGGACGATCGGTGTGCCAATCGGGTTGAGCATGGGATCGGGGCGATTCCATTTAAAGATGAACGGCTCTAGGTGTCGCCGTGCAGGCTGCATTTCGCGCCAAACGCCAAGGCTAGTTCCTTAGCTCGATACTGCGCTGCTTGGCTGCATCCACGGCTTTACTGACCAGATCCAGGAGCCGGTCGTCTTCCATCAGGATATCCAGCGCCGCCGCTGTTGTTCCATTCGGGCTCGTCACGTTTTTCCGCAGTTGTTCCGGGTCTTCGCTGCTTTCCGCAGCAAGCGCCCCAGCCCCCATAACGGTTTGCATCGCCAGCAGCTTGGCGACGTCTGCCGTCAACCCCGCTTTTTCAGCGGCAGAGGTCAGCGCTTCGATGAAATGGAAGACGTAAGCCGGCCCCGACCCGGATACGGCTGTGACCGCATCCATCTGGTTCTCATCCTGAATGAAGGCAATCGCACCATTGGCAGAAAGCAGATCCTGCACGAATTGATCCTGAGCAGGCGATACATTCGGGTTCGCGAAAAGCACCATCATTCCCTTGCCGATCGCGGCCGGTGTATTTGGCATGCAGCGAATAATCGATGCTGTTGGCCCAAGTAATTCTTCAAACACCGATATGGGCGTGCCTGCCGCGATGCTCAGAAAGGCCGTGCCCGTTGTTGCAAAGCGCGCATAGGCTGGAACCACATCCTTCATCACCTGTGGTTTGACCGCGAATATGATGAGATCCGGCCTGCAATCGGCGGCAATGTCCTTCGCGTCGGCAACCGTTTTGACATCGAGTGCGGCCGCACGAGCGCGAAGACTGTCATTCGGCTCGATCACCAGCACATCCTGTGCCTTGATCCGCCCGCCTTTCACCCAGCCGTCAAGCATGGCAAAGCCCATATTGCCACAACCGGCGAGGATGAGTCTGTTCGACATTTTAGGCCTCCTGCTATGCGCCACACATAGTCCGCGGATATCCGGATGTCACGCGCTGACCGGGCGTCTGGCGACAACACGCAATCCCATGACGCCGAAGACGAAAAGCAGCCAAACGGGATCCGCGCGACGGAAAAAGAAACTTTCAAGGAACGCGTTGAGGCAGGTGAACATGACGATCATCATGAAAAAATCCGCCAGAAAAACGTTTTCACGCCTGGACGGCGTGCGCAGATAATCGATCGACGGTACGAACAGGAAAGCCATCAGCGCCACGACAAGACCCGGAATCCCGATGGCGAGCGCGACATCCAGATAGCCGTTATGACCATGAACGATGCCGCTGATATCCCATGCGCTGTCGAAGGGCCGCAGTCGATCCGAAACAAGGCTGGTCGTCCAGACGCTTTCGAGCCCGTAACCCGTTAACGGACGTTTCGCGATCAAATCGCCGGCAAATTCCCAGATCGTCACCCGTCCTGTGTAGGTGGGGTCCGGGAGGATCCGGGTCAGAATCTGTTTCACCGGCTCGAAAAACACCATTCCCAATGTGGCAATGGCAGCGAATGAGGTCGACAACAGGAATAGAAGTGGCACAAGCGCACGCAATCCCAGCAAAGTCGGCCCGATCACCGCAAGGATCGTGATTGGCGCCAGGATCGTAGTCGTCATGGAATCGGTTCGAACCAGAAAAAGGAACGCTCCCAGAAACATGACTGCGCCGCAAAGCCACCAATGCCGCCGCATGAGGTATATGCCAGCGAAACTCAGGCAAGCCATGACCGGACCGGCGATATTCTTGTGAGCGTAAAGACCGCGCCAAGCGCCTTCCGTTCCCGGCTCGAACGCATCGTATGGGTGGATTGCGACGCCCGGATAAATGATCAGTCCGAAATAACAGATTGCGACCACGCCCAGCCCCACCCATGCCAGCATGGAGGAAAAGTTTTCGGCCGTGCGCGGCAGAACAAGAACAGCACAACTTGCGAGAATGCCGATCAGCGTGAAGATCGTCGCGCGAAGCGCCTGGCCGGGAAGGATCGACACGGAAACAGAAAGCAGCAGCAGCAAGGCCAGCGCCATCCACCAGGGACTGAACAGGATTGGAATGAGCTTGCGATCCGCGAAACAGCATAGTCCCAGGAGGGACAACAAAGCGACTGCGGTAAAGCCGACCTGGTTGACGAGATCGCCCCCTGCCGCGCCGCCGCCGGCCGGATTGAAAGGACGAAACGAAATCAGCAGCACAGCGAGAATAAGTGAAGCGATCAGCGTCGGAATCTGACTGGCGGACAACCCAGTCCACCGGTTCTCGCTCAAATGCGAGGATTCAGTTCTTCTCAGGCTGTCGATATTGCTCATTCTGATAGCCAAAATGCGCCAGCACCCGTCCGAGCGCAACATATACCCGGTAGCTTGCAAGATTGAGCGAGCCGGTTCTGATCAGATCCAGCGTTGCCCTGAAGGGTGACGCTCCCAACAAGGCCGCGCTCTTCGCGAAAGTTCGCAGATTTCCCAATGGCTGCGCCGAGCGCCGGCGCTTTTCCACCAGCGTGGAGATCACGCCATTGCGCAAACTGCGTGCGCGGATCCAATCGGCCTCGAGCCGGCGGTCAGGAACGGTTTCATAAATCCGCGCTTCGTGGCACCAGGCAAACTTCAGCCCCAGCGCTGCACATCTTTCAAAAAGATCCGAATCCCCTCCACCGAGGAAATTGAACTGCGGATCGAACCAGGGCGGGGCGATCCGCTCCAGAACCTGCCGAGCAAGAAGCAGATTTCCCGAAGAATAAAGGCGCGCAACTTCGCCGCTTTCTTTGTAGGGCGGCTGGAAAACCGGATGGGTTTCAAGGCGGTTGGTGCCTGGATGGGAAAACAATGGCATTTGCGGGCCGCCGACAATGTGGGCTCCCGACCGCGTGGCCTGTGCGATCATCCGATCAAGCCAGTTTCGGTCGGCAATCTCGTCATCATCGATCACGAGAAGCCATTGCAACTGCGGATAGGATTGAAGGGCGGTGTGGATGCCCGCGTTATAAGCGCTGCAATTGCCTTTTTCATGCGCGACAATCATTTGCCCTTGCAGATACCCAGCCTCAAATAACGGAACCGCAACCGCCGCGCCGTCCCTTTTGTCGGCATCGTTCTCGATGACGATGACCTGAAAGCTTTTGTCGGATCGCTGATCCTGCAGGGAGCGAAGCGTTTGCAGTAGGTGATCGGGACGTCGAAAGGTGGGAACAACGACCACAATTTCGGCGCCGGTTGCTCCAGACTGCGATTGCCAAAGTCTTGTGATTTCGGGTGAAAACAGACTCTCCAGCTTGAGCGTTCTCATAAATACTGTATCACCCGCGCGAGCCTCTGTTGCTACGATCTGCACCGAAACCGACATCATGTCCAGATGGGATTCATATTACGAGTACAGGTTCAAGTAAGTCCGACGGGATGGGACCGCTTTTTCTTCAGATTGAAAATATGGCCCGCATATTAAGCAAGCCTTCATAGCATTGCGTTAGAGAATTCAATAAACAAGGCGCCCTGTATGCATCTGGTCTTTGCAACATCTCTCGTACCTGACGGGACGTTGACGACCGGCTATGAGATCGCCAATGCTGCGATTATCGAAGGCTTGGAGCGTGCAGGTGTCCAAGTGAGCGTGATCGGTTTCACACGTCCCGGTTCCCAGCCGTCATACCCCAACAAGACGGCTGTGATCGGTAGTGTGGATCCGCAAACACAAAGTGCCTCCTGGGCGCAGCGATTGCGCTGGCTCTCCCGGGCCTTGGTGGAAAGACGGACTTTCTCATCCGTCAAACTGCGCCAACCCGGAGAAGCGAAGCTCAGGAAAGCGTTGCAGCAGCTCGAGCCATTCGATGCCTATGTCCTCAACGGTGTCACGCTTGCGGGTGCCTACCAGAGTGTTTTCGCGCAAAAGCCCTCCATTTTTATCGCTCACAATGTCGAACATCGCTCGGCGTCCGAGAATGCAGCAGCGTCACGCTCGCTCGTGGAGCGGATGCTTTATTTGCGTGAAGCGCGCCTTTTGAGGGGTTTGGAGAAAGGGTTATGCGAGCGCGCGCGTTTCGTGTTCACGCTTGCGGATGAAGATCGTGAGCCGCTCGGAATAATGTCGGACGATCGCTCCGCATCGCTGCCATTAGTCGTCGCGACATCACGAGACATCACGGCGGTAGAAGCCAGTCCGTCTTGCGATTGTGCCTTGATTGGCACATGGACATGGCAGCCGAACCGCATTGGCCTCGACTGGTTTCTGAATGAGGTCGTACCGCATTTGCCTGCCGATATCCGCATCAAGATTGCCGGGCGAATGCCCGATGATCTGGATTATCAGGATCCCCGCGTCGAGTTTGTCGGAAGGGTTGCCGATGCGCAGCAATTTGCGTCAAGCGCGAAAGTCATTCCCTTGATCAGCCGGGCGGGTACGGGCATCCAGTTGAAAACGCTCGAAGCCTTCACGCTCGGCATGCCTGCCGTTGCCACGGCATCATCCTTGCGCGGGATCAAGGCTGTACCCAGCAATTGTATTGCCAGGGATGATGCGAAAGAATTTGCTGATGCCCTTGCCAGCATGGTCGAAAATCCGCCTCCCCGCGCGGACGGCAAAACCTTTGCACGCCTCCAAAGAGCTGCAATGGACCACAGTCTTCGCCACGGATTGGCCGTCCTGAGCAAACAATCAGGGCAAGCCGCAGCATGACGCGGGTTCGGCAATCATCGCGCGAATGGATCATTCCCAAGCGGGCTATTCTAGATGTGCCCGTGGCGGAAATTGGTTGGCAGGAAGCCAAGGATGCTATTGGGAGCGCGCTTGATGCTGGAGATTACCTGCCCGTCGCCTTTCTCAATGCGCATGGGGTCAACATCGCGGCGAAAGATCCCGGATATGCCGCGTCGCTGCAGTCTTTTCTCGTTCTCCCTGATGGTATCGGTGTCGATCTCGCATCGCGCGCAATTTATGGAGCGCCCTTCCCCGCGAATTTGAATGGCACCGATTTCGTACCCGATTGGCTGAAAACCATGCCGCAGTCTCGAACCGTGGGTCTGCTCGGCGCAACGCCCCTCAGCATTGAAAACGCGTTTGAGCATTTCAAACGTCTTGCTCCGCAACACCGGTTTGTGATGGTTCACAACGGCTTCTTTGATGAAACGGCTGAAAAGGCGATCCTCGACCAGCTTTCGACCTTGAAGCCGGATATTTTGCTGGTGGCGATGGGCATCCCCCGCCAAGAGCTCTGGATTGCCCAAAAGCTGACGCCCAGCCATTGCACAATTCCCGTGGCCGTCGGTGCATTGTTCGATTTCGTTGGTGGCACGCTTCCCCGAGCTCCCAGCGTTATCCGTCAAATGCGGCTTGAATGGCTGTATCGGCTGTTGATCGAGCCGCGCCGCTTGTTTGCGCGCTATGTTCTCGGAATCCCCGTGTTTTTCTGGCGAGTGGTGCGTCACAGGCGCAACGGAAATCCGCGCGGGTGATCATGCCTCCTTGTGTGCAGGAAACCGGGAAGGTTGCGAATTCCCAAAGCACTGCGATCGTAACGGCAAGCTATGCGTCGGATTTCGAACGCTGCCGCCTGCTTTGCGAAACCATCGACGCGCATGTCGACGGCATGACCCGGCATTACATTCTGGTCGCAGGTCATGACGTATCGCTGTTTCGCCAGTTGGAGGGA
>JAFAGL010000207.1 GCA_023422735.1 Pseudomonadota bacterium | reverse complement strand
CTGATGGGCTCGGCGACCGCCAGCCTTTGCGCCTGGTGGGCGCTGGGCTTCGTGATGCGCCTTTTCGAGCGCAGCGAACGCAAATTCAAGCCGAGCGAGGGACGATGAGCGCGATTGAAACCAAACGTGTGAAGCTTGCCGTCGAGGAGGTGGACGCAGAGGGATGCTTCGCTGGTTATGCGAGCCTCTTCGGGCTGGCGGATCTCGGACGCGACGTGGTGGAGCGTGGCGCGTTTGCCAAATCGCTGCGCAGCCGCGGTGCGGCGGGCGTGCGGATGCTGTTCCAGCATGATCCAGCCCAGCCGATCGGCGTGTGGACGGAGTTGCGCGAGGATGCCCAAGGCCTGTTCGTGCGCGGACGGTTAACCCCTGACGTGGCGCGGGGGCGTGAGATTTTGCGGCTGATGCAGGCTGGCGCGCTTGACGGTTTGTCGATCGGCTTTCGTGCCGTGAAAGCACGGAGGGAAGCGGCAACCGGATTGCGCCGGATTCTCGAAGCCGATCTTTGGGAAATTTCGGTCGTGACCTTTCCCATGCTGCCGCAGGCGCGGATTGCGCAGGTGAAGGGCGTCTTGCCGACAGTCCGAGATTTCGAACGCTGGCTCACGCGGGATGCTGGGCTTTCGCGAATGCAGGCCCGGGTGGTGATCGCCAAGGGTTTTGCCGAATTGCAGCGCGAGCGAGAGGCCGTGCGCGAAACTCCAACCGGCCTGGCGGACACGATCCGCGCAGCCGCAACTCTTTTTCAGAACTGAGGACCACATGCAGCAGATGCAGATGAAACGCGCGCCTGAAACCAAGAGCGCAGCGCCTTATGATGTGAAAAGCGCGTTTGACGAGTTCATGGGCGCGTTCGAGGCGTTCAAGGACGCCAATGATACGCGACTGGGTGAACTGGAAACGCGCATGTCGGCGGATGTGCTGTCGAGCGACAAGGTCGACCGCATTTCCAAATCGCTGGACGCGCAGCAACGCAAGCTCGACGAGCTCCTTCTCAAGAAGGCGCGGCCCGTTCTGGGGCGCGGTGGCGAAATGGCGCCGAGCGAGCACAAGGCTGCGTTCGAGGCCTATGTCCGCTCCGGCGATGAGCGCGGCATCCGCTCGGTGGAAGCCAAAGCGATGAGCATCGGCCAGGGCTCGGATGGCGGCTATCTCGTGCCGGTGGAAACGGAAACGCAGATCGCCAAGCGGCTGGCTTCCTTGTCGCCGATCCGCTCGATTGCATCGGTGCGGCAGGTTTCAAGCGCCGTGCTGAAGAAGCCGTTTGCGCTGACCGGCCCGGCAACGGGGTGGGTAGGTGAAACGGCGGCACGACCGCAAACCGGCAGCCCGACGCTTGCTGAACTCGAATTCCCCGCAGCCGAGCTTTACGCGATGCCATCGGCCACGCAGGCGCTGCTGGAAGACAGCGCCGTCGATCTCGACACCTGGTTGTCGGACGAGATCGAACTCGCCTTTGCCGAACAGGAAGGAGCGGCTTTCGTTTCCGGCAATGGCACGAACAAGCCGAAAGGGTTCCTGAGCTACGATCAGGTGGCCGACGCCGACTGGAGCTGGGGTTCGATCGGCACGATTGCGTCCGGTGCGGCGGGCGGGTTCGCAGCCGTGGACCCGGCCGACAGGCTGGTCGATCTCATTTATGCGCTGAAAGCCGGATATCGCGAGAACGCGTCTTTCGTCATGAACCGCAAGACGCAGGCCGCGGTGCGCAAGATGAAGGACGGCGACGGCAATTATCTGTGGCAGCCGCCGGCGGGCGTGGGCCAGAAGGCCATGCTGATGGGCTTTCCTGTCGTGGAAGCGGAAGACATGCCCGACATTGCTTCCGATGCTGCGGCGATTGCCTTTGGCGATTTTGCGCGGGGCTATCTCGTCGTCGACCGCACCGGCGTTCGCGTGCTGCGCGACCCGTATTCGGCAAAGCCTTATGTGCTCTTCTATGTCACCAAACGCGTGGGCGGCGGTGTGCAGGACTTCAATGCGATCAAGCTTCTGAAGTTCGCCGCAAGCTGAGCGATCTTCGTTTCACGAAACGAACCCCGGCATTTGCGTGCCGGGGTTTTTCATTTCCGGTCTGCCTTGAGGATTATTCATGACCCTGTTTCGTACCGTCGAGCCCGAGGCGGAGCCTGTGACCATTGCCGATGTGAAAGGGCATTTGCGGCTCGACCATGCGAGCGAAGATGCCCTGATCGGCGAACTGATCCGCGCGGCGCGTGCGGAAGTCGAGCAGGCGACGGGCTGTGTACTGATCGAGCAAAGCTGGCGGCTTTCACTCGACCGATGGCCGCGCTCCAACCGCGTGGTGGTCCACAAACATCCGGTGCGCGAAATAATTTCGGTGACGATTTACGGCGAGGATGGAGGGGCTGCGATCCTCAATCCGGCGGGGATGCTGCTCGACGGGCGTTCGCGGCCCGCACGCCTGCATATCAGCCGGGCTCCGCAACCGGGCTGTGCCATGAACGGGATCGAGATCGACTTCAAGGCAGGCTTCGGGACGTCGGGTGTCGATGTGCCGGACCTTTTGAAACGCGCGGTGATCCTGCTTGCCAGCCATTGGTTCGAGTTTCGCGCAGTGCTTTCGGCCAGGGACCAGCCGGCATCCTACCCGCGCGGCTATGAACGGCTGATCGCGCCTTATCGCTCGCGGAGGCTTTGAGGATGGTGAGCTTCATCGAGCCGGGACGGCTGCGCACGGAGCTTGCGCTGGAAGACGCGGTGCTGGCGCATGACGAGGCGGGCGGGCATGTCGAGCACTGGCATGAGATTGCCACTGTGTTTGCAAGCCTGGAACCGCAACGCGCCGACATGCGCTTGGGTGGCGACCAGACGCTGGAAAGCGTGACGCATCGCGTGACGCTTCGATTTCGTGATGCCGTGAAGAGCGGCATGCGGTTTCGATCCGGCAATCGCCTTTTTGCGATCGTGACCGTTCATGACCCTGATGAAACAGGGCGCTACATGATTTGCAGGACAAGGGAAGAGGGACGATGAAAGTGAGCTTTTCACTGACGCTTGATGGCCTCGTCAGGGCCTTGCGGACAAGGCTGCATCATGCGCAGGATGACATGTCCCTCCAAACGCGCAACGCGAAGCGCTGGCAGGGCGCAGGCCAAGAGGAGACGCGTGATGCCAGCCGCCTCGGTTGAGTTGCAAAAAGCAGTCTTCGTCGCGCTGAAAGCCAATGCGGTAATCAGCGCCGCGGTGGGCGACCGCATTCATGACCGTGCGCCTGCCAAGCTGAGCTTTCCATATCTCACTTTCGGCCGCACAAGCTCCTATGACTGGAGCACCGGCACCGAGATCGGCACGGAACATCTGTTTTCGATCCATGTGTGGTCGAAGGCGATGGGCAAATCCGAAACGCTGGAACTGATGGCAGGTGTGGAAGAAGCGCTGCGGGCAGGAAACCTCACACCCAAGGGCCACCACCTCGTCAACCTCACGCCGGATTTTGCCGAGACGCGATTTGACGAGGATCTTTCGCTGTATCACGGCTTGCTGCGGTATCGCGCCGTGACCGAGCCGAAGAACTAAAGCCCCGAAATTTCAAGAAAATCTGGAGACTAAGATGGTTGCTCAGCGGGGCAGGGACCTGCTCGTCAAATTGGACGCGAGCGGGACGGGAACATTTGCGACTGTTGCGGGGCTGCGCACGAAGCGCCTCGCCTTCAACAGCGAAACGGTGGATGTGACGGATGCGGATTCGGCGGGACGCTGGCGCGAGCTGCTTTCCGCAACGGGCGTTCAGCGCGCTTCCGTCAGCGGGGCGGGGATCTTCAAGGATGCGGCCTCGGATGCGGCCATGCGCAGCGCGTTCTTTTCAGGCGCAATTCACACCTGGCAGTTTGTCGTGCCGGATTTCGGCCTTGTTGAAGGTCCGTTCCAGATCACCGCGCTCGAATATTCCGGTGCGCATGACGGCGAAGTGAGTTTCGAGGTCTCGCTGGAATCGGCGGGCGCAATCGGGTTCTCGGCGTCATGAGCGTGAATCGGCGACGCGGCGAGGTTGCCGCCCTTCTGGATGGCCGCGAATATAGGCTGTGCCTGACGCTGGGCGCATTGGCCGAGCTTGAAGATGCGTTTGCAGCCAGCGATCTCGGCGCGCTGGTGCAGCGGTTTTCGGGCGGCACACTGGCGGCTGGCGACATGGTAGCGGTGATCGGCGCGGGATTACGCGGTGGCGGCAATGAGATCAGCGACGACGAGGTGCGCAGGATGACTGCCGATGGTGGCGTTGCCGGCTTTGCTGCGATCGTCAGCGACCTGTTGCAGGCGACATTCGGAGCGCCTGCGCCAAACCCTTGAATGCCGCAGCAGGCGATGGCGGAGCAATGGCTGCCGCTTTTCCCTGGGACCAGGCGATGGCGCTTGGTTTCGGCCTGCTGCGGCTGTGTTCGCGCGACTTCTGGGCGATGACGCCGAAGGAACTGGCAGCGGCGACCAAGCCGCTGTTTCCCGCAGATGGCGGCGAGCCGCTGCGGCGCGATGCGCTGGAACGGCTGATGCAGCAATTCCCCGATGGAGATATTCATGGCTGAAGATATCAGCGTGCGGATCGAGGCCGATGCCGCGCCGTTTCTGGCAACGCTCGACAATCTGCGCACGCTTTCACAAGGGTTCGGGCGCGATCTGACCGGCGCGCTCAAAAATGCCGCCGTGAGCGGGAAATCGCTCGACGACATTCTGCGTCGGCTGGGCTCGAACCTTGCGGGGAGGGCGCTGTCTGCGGGGCTTGCGTCACTCAGCCAGCTCACCGGCTCGCTGCTTTCCAGCATTTTCGGTGGAGTGACGGGAAATATCACGCCATTTGCCAAAGGCGGGGTCGTGTCGACGCCAAGCTATTTTCCGATGGCCGGCGGCACCGGGCTGATGGGCGAAGCGGGGCCGGAAGCAATCCTGCCACTTGCGCGCGGGTCTGACGGACGGCTGGGTGTGGCGACCGGCGGGGGTGGAGGCACGCCCGTCAATATCACCTTCAACGTGACGGCGAGCGATGCGGCTTCGTTTCGCAAATCGGAAGCGCAGATCACCGGCATGCTGGCGCAGGCCGTGTCACGCGGTGCGCGCGGGCGATAGGAGCAAGCGATGGCGGAGTTTCACGACGTGCTGTTTCCGACAGCCGTTTCCTTTGGCGCGACCGGCGGGCCGGAACGGCGGGTCGAGATCGTGCAGATGACATCGGGCCGCGAGCAGAGAAATGCGCGGCTGCGCCATTCGCGCCGGCATTATGATGCGGGAACGGGTGTTCGCTCGCTGGGTGATCTTTACGCGATCATGGACTTTTTCGAAGCGCGGCGCGGCTCGTTGCACGCTTTT
>JAFAGL010000182.1 GCA_023422735.1 Pseudomonadota bacterium | reverse complement strand
ATCAAACTGGCCCGTGCCGGCCTTAGGGAACCAGAAAAGCCAATTGGTTCATATCTCTTCTCGGGCCCTACCGGCGTCGGCAAAACAGAAGTCGCCAAACAACTGGCGGCCTCTTTGGGCTGTGAACTCCTGCGTTTCGACATGTCCGAATATATGGAGCGACATACGGTCAGTCGTCTGATCGGCGCACCTCCGGGCTATGTTGGATTCGACCAAGGCGGGCTCTTGACCGACGGCGTCGATCAGCATCCGCACTGCGTTTTGTTGCTGGATGAGATCGAGAAAGCGCATCCAGATTTGTTCAACATCCTGTTACAGGTGATGGATAATGGTCAGCTCACGGACCACAATGGTAAGAAGATAGACTTCCGCAATGTGATCCTGATCATGACGACAAATGCGGGTGCTGCCGATATGGCTAAAGCCGCCATTGGATTTGGATCATCCAAGCGTGAAGGCGACGACATGGAAGCGATTCATCGGCTGTTCACGCCGGAGTTCCGCAACCGTCTCGATGCCATCATCCCATTCGGCTCGCTGCCGGTTCCGGTTATCCACCAAGTGGTTCAGAAGTTCGTCATGCAGCTGGAATCGCAGTTGTCTGAGCGTGGTGTCACCTTCGATCTTTCGTCGGATGCCATCGCTTGGCTCGCGGAGAAGGGCTACGATGATCGAATGGGTGCGCGCCCTCTCGGAAGGATCGTGCAGGAGTATATCAAAAAGCCGTTGGCTGATGAAATTCTGTTCGGCAAGCTGAAAAAGGGCGGGACCGTTCGTGTCTCAGTTGAGGAAACGGACGGCAAGAAGACGCTCAAGCTGGAAACACTGGCAGATGAGTTGCCGGTGAAGCCCAAGAAGGAAGCGGAAGCCAAACCGCGTGCGCCGAAGCGGACAAAGAAACCGGCGGCAAAAAAGGTCGCCGCGAAACAATCGGAGACGGAGAGCAAGAAGCCCGGCAAGAAAAGTCTTGTTCCTCAACTTCCTCGAAAAAGCTGATCGTAAAGTATCCAGGGCGGGTCTCGTGACCCGCCCTTTCTCATAGATTATGTTGGCAGAATGCGTCTGGAACAGACTTTCGCAAACCTGTCAGGGTCGTGTTAAGCGATCAGAAATGCCATTCGAAATGCTTCCTTGCCACTCCAAGACACCGACCGGCTGGATACTCGCCGGAGCCTGGGCTGCGGTTTCAATTCCGGGCGCTATTCTCGCCAGTTCATTTATTGGCTTTGCGGCTTTGGCTCAGGCATCGGGAATTACGAAGGCTCAGGCAGTCTTCATGACAGGGATCGTTTGGGCGCTTCCCGCCAAAGTGGTTCTGATCGGCGCAATCCTATCCGGGAGCTCGATCTTCGGTGCGGCTTTTGCCGTCGCTTTATCGTCAATTCGCCTGACGCCGATGGTCGTCGCCATCATTCCCGAACTTCGGGGCCCGCGAACACGTCCCATTACACTTTATTTTCTATCACATTTTGTTGCCGTTACTTCATGGGTCTTGGCGATGGCCAAGCTCCGCGATGTTCCAGTTCAAATGCGTACGCGTTACTATCTGGGTCTGGGGGGTTCGTTGGTTCTGGCCAATATGTTGGTGGTTGCTGCTGTCTACACAATTGCCGACAAGCTGCCAGCAGAGATTTCTGCCGCGCTTTTTTTGTTAACGCCCATGTATTTTCTGACGTCGCTTTGGGCCTCCGCCCGCGAATGGGCAACCTATGTCGCGATGATTTTCGGGCTTGTTTCCGGTCCTTTGCTCCACGTGATCGTGCCGGGGTTCGATCTGTTGATAGCCGGTTTAACGGGTGGCGGGGTTGCGTTTGCCATCTATCAATTGGTTGAAGGACGCGCTCGCGCATGACGTTTTCGGCATTTGATGCCTGGTGGTGGCCATTTATCTTTATTGCGATCGCTGGCTGGTTGGCCACCGATGTCTGGCGCTATCTCGGCGTCTATCTTGGCGGTCGAATCAGCGAGCACTCAAGCATACTTGTGCTTGTGCGCTCCATTGCGACAGCGCTTGTGGCAGCCGTTATCGGCAACCTGATCGTTTTTCCTTCCGGGCCGCTTGAAGGCACCTCGTTCTGGCTGCGCTTCGGTGCAGCTGCCGCGGGATTTGCCATCTTCTTGGTTGCGGGCAAGCGTATAGTTGTCGGCATCGTTGTTGCCGAAGTGATCCTGTTAATCGGCCTTTATCTGACGTGACGCAGAAAAGTTAAGACGTCTCAGAGAGCGAGAATGGTTGTCATCAAGGCAAACGCCGCGTTTCGCGTATGACTGCCAAGCCCTTGTAGCCCACCCGATCGCCGACTGCGGCCATTGCCGTAAATACCCGTTCAGCATCGCCAAGGCGCTTCAAGTTCAGGTAGGCGTAGCCGCGGATCGTCATCAGATCCACCCGTTCCGTCGCGATCCGCGCGCGCTGGTCGAGAGCCCGAAGTGCTTCAACATAACGCTTCTGTTCAAAGAAACCGAGCGCACGCTGCGTCAGAATCTCTACCTCGAGTTGATGTGTCCTTTGGGCGCTTTGCGGAGCTTTGCTGGCTGAAACCGCAGCGTCATTAGTGAGATTCCGGCTCAAATAAGCAAGTGATTGCCCCCAGGCTGCTTCTCGCCTAACGGCAGGACTTCCTGTTTCAATAGCACGCTCGAATGCAGCGATCGCCTCCATCGGCCGATTAAGGTCGGCCAAGCACCATGCACTGGCCAGCGCCGCTTCGCCTGTGAGCCGCATATCGTGATCTGCTCGTCCACAATTACGGCGCTCTGGACGGCGCTCGACGCGCGCCGCTATCCCATCGTCGGAGATATTTCTCGCGGGTTCATTACCGCGCACACGGGAAGGCGCCGCTTGCCCTGCCAGCACCTGCACAGCAGGTTCACGATCGATCTGTACGGGAACTTCTTGAGCATAAC
This sequence comes from Pseudomonadota bacterium, assembly GCA_023422735.1. Classification (GTDB taxonomy): domain Bacteria; phylum Pseudomonadota; class Alphaproteobacteria; order Rhizobiales; family Rhizobiaceae; genus Tianweitania. Next base: position 4,793 of record JAFAGL010000182.1, on the reverse strand, counting down.
GCTCAACGCGCGGTGCGGAACTCTCCGTTCGACCAGCCGCAGAATTTGCGACGGGGGTGAGTTCAACAGGCTGACGATCTTGATCAGCTTCGGAACGCGTATCGTGCCGATCAAACACAGGTGCGTCCGTAGGGGCCGGAATAGATCGTCGGCGGGGTGTGTTTCTGTTGGGTTCACCCAGTTTCGCAATGCGCTGCGAGCGTCCTGCCCAAAGGCGCTGAATCTCCCGAACACCCTCACGATCACCGAGAAGGTTTCTCGTCAAGACGAGGCCATAGGCCGATGGTTCATCATCCGGCTTCCATTGGAGAGCCGTTGTGAACCATTCTGCCGCAGCACGATGCTGGTTCAAATCGCGGGCATACCAGCCAAACTGCTGAGCTGTGGCGGAATCATGCGCTTCGCCGGTTTCCTGAGCCATCCGCGCCAAGACATCCGCATCGATTGCGATACGCGGTTCCGTCGCCAGATAATTGGCCGCGGCCGCCATGTAGACCTTTTTCGTTTCGTCCGACTCGTCCCGCCATTTATAAAGAACCGACTCGGCTTCACCAGGTTTATCCAAAGCGATCAGCGCCAGTGCCAAGCCTTGTGAAGCTGTCGCCGTATCCTCTCGGTCGCGGGACTTTGTAAACCAGGTTCTCGCATCCTCAGGCTTATCGCGACGTATATAATACCAACCCAACAATTCCGCATCAGAAGCTGTGCCCGTATCCGGGTCGGCAACGGCTTTAAGTGCGTTCAAATCGCTTTCTGATACGTTGAGCTTCGGGTCGTTTCCAGCATCAGCAACGATCTGACGCGAGAGAACCAATCGTGCCGCCTGAAACTCGCCCACGCCATTGGCTCCCGGACGTTCCAAAGCAAATAATTGCGTAATCAGCGGTCGGGGAAGGAGAGGGATAGCTTTCTCAATCGTAGCGACCCGCTCTGCTGGCTTGTCGCAATTATCGAGGATATATTTGTAGGCATCGCGCGCACGCTCTGGACGCTTGGTTTCAGCAAATGCCTCGGCCAAACGCCACATAACGTCGACTTCCGCGCAGGTCAGCAGGCTGGAAGTCTCCGATGCCGTCCGGATCACCGTCTCATACTGTTTGAGATTAGAAGCGTTGATCAGTTTCTCGCGGGATTCTGCGACTTTCAGGCGTTCCAGCATGTCTCCTGGAACCTGCCATTGCGGCTCCGACGCCTGCCTATCCGCGATCGCTTTTCGCAACTCCGCATATTTCCCTTGGGAATAAAGATTCCACATAGCATCAAGCTGTGGATCACCAACTGCCGGAACGGCGAGTGGGTCGGAGGGGGGCGTCCAATCCGGATAAAGTGCGCGCAAACGCGCAATCTCCGCATCCAGCCGGCGTTGATCCCCTTGCCGCGCGAAATAGCGCAGCGCCGTTTCGTCGACCTCGGGACCTGACGCGTTTTGGGCTTGGTTGACTTGAGTTTGACGGGGTTCTTCCGCAGGCGCTTGCGCGACTTCGGATTGTCTCTCCTGGGCGTGAGCTGCAAACAAGCGCCAATGCGCGGTCGGTTCGTAAAGCGGTTCGCTCCCGAGCCGTGCACTCTTTTTAGACGCAAGCGATGATCCGGAAAGGTTCACAGCTTCGCCCAACCCTAACATGGAACCGGTTAGAGCAGTATTGCGAGCATGGGCGTTAGCAGGGACGGCAGGGCGTTGAAATGCTCCACTGAGCTCCAGGAAAGCCCCTGTGCTTAGGCTAGCCAGAACTGCCGTGGTGACAATTGCGCCCTTCAACTACAACCTCCAGGAATATTTGGCAGGTATGATAGCGCCAGCAACTGGAGCGTAGATGGATAATACTCAGTTGCCGTGAACTGTCGCAAGTCTTCCGGAAGCGGGGTCTTTTCAAGAACGCACGCTACTAGCGCCGGGAGGATCCGATATCCGGGATCCGACAACGTATCCGTTATAGTGTTACTTTCCAGATTAACGAGATCCTGACCTCTGGAAGAGCGAAGAGGAAGGTACGGAAATAAAAGTGCGCGATCCGTGATGCCTGCCCGGATGAGATAAAGCGGGATTCGGATGGAATTATAGCTGAACTCCGGGGCGAAGCCCGCGGCTGGCCGAGCACTTTGTCGGATCGATACCCATTCGGAAGGAAGTTGCCTGTTTCCAAATCGCGTGCGTTGGAGAAGCGCTTGGCCCGACCGCGATAAAGCTCGCCAATCGGTCGCTCGATCTTGCAATGCGAAACGAGCCATCGCCTCGAAAACCCAATAGGATGGATTGACAACAGGGCCGTCAGGACGCTCTTCGCGCGTAAATCCATTAACGGCTGGGAGAAGGGTCAAACCATCTGACGTTTGAAGAACGACCTGATGACCGATGGCAGTCACCATCGCCTGAGCGGCGGACGACAAATCCGAACGCTGCCAGGCTTCTCCGGCGAGCGACAACGCGTAAGCAATCAGGATATCGCCGTCGCTCGCATTATTGGCGTCCGTTACGTTCGGCGACTTCGTAGGATCCCATCTCCATACAGCCAGCCCATCATCACGCAGCAGGAGTTCAGTGCGCGTGAACGTCCATATCTGATCGAAGTCAGCCATATTATCGGCCATGAAGGCCAGAAGAAGGCCGTAACCCTGGCCTTCCGAATGGCTGATCCCGCCATTCGCAGTATCAACAATCCGACCACTCGGATCGAGGAAACGAGCTTTGTACGCGTTCCAATTCTCGCCGGAGATCGTGCCTGGATGAGCTGAGCCAACCTGCGCCTCAGCTTGCATCGAGCCGAACCAAAGAAATATCGCGAGCAATGCACAAAGAAAAGAAGACCTCACTCTCGTCTCCCGAGATTGCGAAGCAAGCCCGCAGTCGCGATGCCGAGAAGGACACACATCACGAACAGACCGATCGCATAGAAAAGCACATTGCCGGACAACCAATTCGCTATTACCAGACGATAATTCGCAAGCGAAAACGCTTGTGTTTCCCGAAACTCGTAGGTGCTTACATTTCGTATCGTCGCCGTGTCTGCAGTCCGGTTATAAAGAAGCATTTCGCCGTTCAACTGGTTCCAGTTAGCTGTATAAGTAAACGCCTCCATTCCTTGCTGCAGAGCTTCCGACGTAGGTGCCGCGGCCATTGTCCAAATCTGCTTGCCATCAGGGCCAGGACGCTGAGCAATCACCAATGAGGCTTCTGCAGGCGGAACGATCGGTGGCGCCGCGATATGACTCAAACGAAGCGTATCTAAGGAAATGTCGAAACTTTCATTGAGCCATTCGCTGAAGCGATTGGCTTGTCCGCGCCAACCGGCGCCGGACAATTGCTCACGCCAACGATCGAAAGTCGCAGCCGTTTGGTGCGTTTCGGCATTGTCTGGTCGCGCCGAGCCCTCAGCGCCCCATGCAACCCGGCTGTCTGGCGACAGTCCGGCCATTTCCAGCTGTTCAGGTTGAAAGCGGTTGACGGGTCCAACAAACAGAGCGTCGCGGGCACCAATCATTTGAACCGAGGTGACGGGTTCAACAGGGATAGGACGCCCTGCTGCAAGTGACATCTTGCCAAGCATGGTGGCCGCAGCCGAAAGCGAGCCGAGATCGCTGAAGTCCACCACCAGCGGCGTCGGCTGAACGGCCCGAGAGTAAGGAAAGGCAGTTCCGGAAAGACGAGAAAGATTCGGCAACTGCGCAATTCGGGCAAATCGCGGCATTTCGAAAACAGAGGTATCGAAAAGCACAAATCGAGAGTCCGATTTGGCCGTTGCTCCCGGAGCACAAGCGGCATCGGAAGCGGTTATCAAAACGGCCTCCATCTCGATCAGGTTAGCGCCAGACCGAAAATGCTGCATGGTCACGGGGATGGGGAGCTTGCGCAGGATCGAGCCGCCTGAATTGGTAATGGGCACAGTAGCAGCGATGTTGCCATTGACGTAGACGTCCAGATGGCTGCCGGGCATCACTTCCGGCGTATAAGCGGCATCCAGCAGAATCCGGGCATTGCCGTAGTCGTTTGCGTAAAAATCTGATGGAACACCAACCATGAAGCGGGTGCGAAAACGCCGACCCGAAAACTCCTGTGTCGCGATACCCAAATCTGAAAAGCGCTGCTGCCCGAAATTGAAGAAGATCGGGGCGTCCGGATAATGCCAGGATTGGGTCGAAAGGCTGATTCGCTGTGTTGAAACCGGACGGTCGACAGTTGAGACAATCGTTTCTATGGCTGAGGAGATCGCATTCCAGTTCGGACCACTGACCACAAGCACGCCCTTGGCTGAGTCCGGCCCATCCACAAATGCGACTGTCGCGGACGTATCTACATCGCCGGGGAGATTGGGCAGAATCTCGCGCAGATCAGCGGGCAAACCGACAAGCACATTCAATGTTCCTTCCGATTGCTCGGTTGGATAGGTCTCCATCACCGCAATGCGCTGGTTTGGCATGTTCGAGTAAATTGCGAGGCCTTGCGCCAAGCGCAGCAGGGGGCCAGTTGCTGCCGGTGATGCAGAACTCGGCACAATGAGGTTGAAGCGGGTCACCCCTTCTTCATCGACACCAATCGCTGACAAATCCGCAATGTCGCCCAGCCTGTCTGCGAATTGGGGACCAAACGAGAGGAAGGTACGTTCAGGTGCGATTTCGGTCCATAACTCGTATGTCGACTGGATAGTACAATCTGTGCGGTGCCGTTGGTTGACACCAAGCTGGATGAGATTCGAACCCTGCTGAAGCACGTTTGGAGGGATAGTGACGACAATATCGCTGATCCCCTCGGCAGATTGAATCGGGTGGGCGATGAGTTCAGCATTGTTGATCGTTAC
>JAFAGL010000024.1 GCA_023422735.1 Pseudomonadota bacterium | reverse complement strand
ACATCAAGGAGAGGGGCTCGCCTTTACCGCGTTGCCAGGGAGCGACCATCGCGGTGCGTCTTCCCGACAGAAGCGACTGGTTGATCCAGCCTTCCGCGCCATCGGCATCGCGGACCCGTCGCCAGTTATCGTATTCCTGGATGATCTCCATCGGCAGGCCGGCCTTGAGATACATCCAGTCGATCGCGTAATTGATGCCCGGTCCGATCCGCGAATTCACCTTGTTGGACTTGAGGCTGACGAAACGCGGCAGCGGCAGGCCGCTTGCCCCACGCGAGGTATCCTGGACTGAAGGGGTTGCCTGTGCCCAGACCTGGCCATTTGCTGTCGCAAATGCAGCCACGAGACTTGCGGCGACAAGTGCATGACGAAATTTCCGGCCTTGCATGAACACTGCTTCTTTCTCGATAATGTTCGCGGCAGGCGATGCTGCCTTTTCCCTTTGTCTTCCGCCGGTCCACTTGATAGGGACTGATGCTGCGGGCATGTTGGGAAGTGTCGCAAGTCTTGGTTAAAGAGGTCTCAACGAGACCCGCTTTGGGAAGGGCCACGGACCATGTCGAGCCGTAAACGACCGCTGGTGCTGTTGTCGCGCAAGCTGCCGGATCCCGTTGAAACACGAATGCGGGAACTGTTCGACACGCGGCTCAACGAAAACGATCATATCATGTCGCAGCCCGAACTGGTCGCGGCAGTGCGTGAGGCGCATGTGCTGGTGCCCACCGTGACCGACCGCATCGACGCCGATGTCATCGCGCAGGCTGGTCCCAATCTCAAACTGATCGCCAATTACGGAAACGGGGTCGACAATGTCGATGTCGCGGCGGCTGCCGCCAAGGGAATCACCGTTACCAATACGCCAGGCGTGTTGACCGAAGATACCGCCGACATGACCATGGCCCTGATGCTGGCCGTGCCGCGACGCCTGGCCGAAGGGGCCAGCCTTATGCAGGCGCATGGCAAATGGGCCGGCTGGTCGCCAACCTGGATGCTCGGGCGCCGATTGTCGGGCAAGCGCCTCGGGATCGTGGGCATGGGCCGCATCGGAACGGCCGTGGCGCGCCGCGCCAAGGCGTTCGGCATTTCCATCCATTATCATAACCGCAAACATGTTTCCGCGGCCGTGGAAGACGAACTGGAAGCGACCTATTGGGAAAGCCTCGATCAGATGCTGGCCCGGATGGACATTATTTCAGTGAATTGTCCTTCGACGCCTGCCACGTTCCATCTTTTGTCGGCGCGGCGTTTGGCTTTGATGCAACCTTCCGCCTATCTGGTGAACACGGCGCGCGGCGACATCGTCGATGAGAATGCGTTGATCGGCATGATCGAAAAGAACAAGCTGGCCGGCGCCGGGCTCGATGTTTTCGAACACGAACCTGTGGCCGATCCCAAACTGGTGAAACTCGCCAACAAGGGCAAGATCGTGTTGCTGCCGCATATGGCTTCGGCCACGATCGAAAGCCGAATCGACATGGGCGAAAAGGTCATCATCAATATCAGAGCCTTTTTCGACGGCCATCGCCCGCCCGATCGCGTTTTGCCGAACCGCGTTTGAACCTGCCGCTCAAGGCCTTTTGCGAAAAGTGATCGAGGCTCGCCAGCTGATTCGGCGCGTTTTGGCGTCCATGGCTGGCGATCTGGATACGCTTATGCTCGGCGCCCGGATCGATAACGGATTTCCTCGAACCGGGCAGTCAGCCCATCGTAAAGCAGGAGGCGGCCGATCAAGGGCTCGCCGATCCCGGTGATGAGCTTGATCACCTCCATGGCCTGAAGGCTGCCGATCACGCCCGGAAGCGCCCCGATCACGCCTGCCTGCGCGCATGACGGCACGAGACCCACGGGAGGAGGCTCGGGAAACAGGTCGCGATAAGACGGGCAGGGGATGCCATCGGGTGCGCTCTGATAGGGGGTCAAAACGGTCAAGGATCCGTCGAAACGGCCAAGTGCTGCCGTTACAAGCGGCCGGCGTACGGTGTCGCACAGATCCGCAAGAAGATAACGGGTTTCGAAATTGTCCGACCCGTCGACCACGATGTCGTAGCGCGGGAGAAGCTCGCGGGCCGAGGCTTCATCCAGACGCATCGCATGGAGCTCAACCCGGACATGGCTGTTGATGGCGAGGAGAGAAGCGCGTGCGCTTTCCACCTTTGTTTGCCCGATTGCCGCCGTCGGATGAATGATCTGGCGCTGCAGGTTGGACAAGGAAACGATGTCGTCATCGACAATTCCCAGCGTGCCGACGCCTGCTGCCGCCAGATATTGCAGAACAGGGGCGCCAAGCCCGCCAGCGCCGACCATCAGGACGCGTGCCTTTTTCAACGCTTGCTGTCCCCTTCCGCCGACTTCGGGCAAAACGAGATGGCGCGCATAGCGCTCGATCTCAAGCGGGGAAAGCGGCAATGGATCGGACGGCGATGTCATGGCGAAAACTTAGAGCCTTCTTCGGCCCGACGAGCAAGCTCGATCAACAGGGATCAGCCGGGCAGGACATGTCCGGCTTCGACCTGAAGAAACTGCGCCCGCGTTTCCAGACTGGAAAACAATGCGCGTTCCGTGCCCGTCATGAAGGTCTGGCAGCCGATTTCATCCAGAATGCCGAAAAGTGCTGCGCGGCGATTCTCATCCAGATGGGCGGCGATCTCATCGAGCAAAAGGATGGGAATGAGCCCGGTGATTGCGCTGGTCAACCGCGCATGCGAAAGGATCAGACCGATCAGCAAGGTCTTTTGTTCGCCTGTCGAACACAAGGCGGCCGGCATGTCTTTTTCGCGGTATCGCACCAAAAAATCGGAGCGATGCGGCCCGTCCAACGTGCGCCCCGACGCGGCATCGCGATACCGGTTGTCACGCAAGGCCAGCCGAAACCGTTCCTCGATATCGACGGCAGCGCTGCTGGCGACCTGATCTTCCACAAAACCGCTGAGCGTAATGTCGGCACGCGGAAAGGGCGCTGCGTCGGTTTGCGTCTCGATCAGCCCCGTCAAAAGGCGCACCAGCTCCATGCGGGCGACCCCGATCGCAGTGCCCGTCTCGGCCATCTGCATTTCGATGGCATCGAGCCAGGCCTGATCCCGGCTGTTTTCCGCCAATAGCCGGTTTCGGCTGCGCATGGCCTTTTCGTAATCCAGTGTGCGGCGGCCATGCTGCGGATCGATCGCCAGAACGAGACGGTCCACGAAACGTCTCCGGTCGGCGGCCGGACCGGTAAAAAGCGTATCCATCGCCGGCGTCAGCCAGATGACACGTAACCATTCCAGAAGATCATCGGCGTTTTTGGCGGGCGCTCCGTTGATGCGCACGCGCCGACCGCTCTCGCCCTCAGTCTCGGACGTCGAGGTTCCCGTTCCAATGGCGGCTTCGCCTTCCGGGCCGCAAATTTCGGCAAAGATCGAGAACCCGTCCGCAGAGCCTGCGCGCGGAATGTCGCCATAGCTCGCACGGCGCAATCCGCGCCCGGGCGAAAGAAAGGAAATCGCTTCCAGCAGATTGGTCTTGCCCGCGCCGTTGGCGCCGAAAAACACCACGGCGCCAGGTTTGAAGCGCACAGCAAGATGAGCGTAGTTCCGGAACTGCGTGAGCTGGAACTTATCGATCGAGCTGGGTTCGGCCATCTAATCCTGATATTCTGGATGAATGGCGTTTAAACGCGCATCGGCATGAGGACGTAAAGCGTGTTTTCGTCCGATGTATCGTGGATCAAGGTCGGAGATCCCGCATCGGCCAGCATGAAACGCGCATCGCCACCCGACAATTGCGCGGCCACATCCAGAAGGTAGCGGGCGTTGAAACCGATCTCGATGGGATCGGCGTCGTAATCCGCCGCGAGTTCTTCCGTTGCACTGCCCGAATCGGGGTTGTTGACGGCAAGCGTGACCTGGCCGCTGCCGATCGAAAGCTTCACGGCGCGTCCGCGCTCCGACGAAATCGTCGACACGCGATCAACAGCCGAAGCAAAGCTTTGCCGGTCGATAATCAGCTTGCGGTCGTTTCCGGTCGGAATCACGCGCTGGTAATCGGGGAACGTTCCGTCGATCAGCTTGGAGGTCAGAACAACCGGGCCGATCGTGAAGCGGATCTTCGTATCGGACAGTTCAACCGTGACGGTGGTTTCCGGGTCATCCAGCAGCTTTTGCAATTCGCTGACGGTTTTGCGCGGAACGATAATTCCCGGCATGCCTTCGGAGCCTGAGGGCGCGGAGGTTTCGGACCGCGCCAAGCGGTGCCCGTCGGTGGCGACGGCGCGCAGCTTGAGATCCTGATCGCCGATCGTGTGCAGGAAGATTCCGTTGAGATAATACCGGGTTTCTTCCGTCGAGATCGCGAACTGGGTCTTGTCGATCAGAGCCTTGAGGGCCGGGGCTTCGATCCGGAAAATATGGGTGAAGGTGCCGGCGGAAAGCTGGGGAAAATCCGATTGCGGCAGGCATTGAAGGCGAAACGACGAGCGACCCGCGATCACGGTCATCGCATTGCCGTCCTCGTCAAGCTTCAGCATGACTTCTGAGCCATCGGGAAGCTTGCGGACAATATCGTAAAGCAGATGCGCGGGCACGGTTGTGGAACCGGCCTGTTCCACCATCGCGGCAATGCTTTCGGTGACTTCCAGATCGAGATCCGTCGCCTTCAAGGACAGGTTCGCGCCGTCGGCGGACAAGAGAACATTCGACAGAATGGGGATCGTGTTGCGTCGTTCCACAACACGATGAACGTGGTTGAGAGATTTCAGAAGGCTCGAGCGTTCAAGAACTACACGCATGACAACCGGTCCCGGATAATTTCTACGAAACCGAAGATAATCGATGCTTCGATTTCGCCGGCCGGCAATTTGCGGCCGAAGTCGCGGCAGACTGACAACAAATCCGCCGCGAAAGCAAGGTGTTCTGCCCTGCCTTCGGGGCAGGGCACCTGCAATCCTATTGTGCTTCGTTGATCAAGCGGCGCAGGAATTCGATTTCCTGAGCAAGCTTATTGTCGGAACCGGACAGATCCTCGATCTTGCGGACGGCATGAAGAACCGTGGTGTGATCACGTCCGCCGAAGCGTCGGCCGATTTCCGGCAACGAGCGCGGCGTCAGCACCTTCGACAGATACATGGCCACCTGGCGCGGCTTCACGATGGTGCGCGTGCGGCGGTTGGACAGGAGCTCGGTTTTCGAAACATTGTAATGGCGCGCGACGATGCGCTGAATGTCTTCGATGCGGACCCGCTTGGGTTCTCCTGAACGGAAGATATGCGCGAGCATCTCGTCGATCCGCTCGATATCGAGCTGCGGCTCGAAGGAGCGACGGAACAGGACCTGGTTGAACGCACCTTCGATCTCACGACCGCTGCCGGGCACCGCATGGGCGATGTGGTTCAAGATTTCATCCGAAATCACAATGCTGGGATCGGAAGCCTGCGCGATGGCAAGCCGTTGCCGCAAGATCGACAAGCGCATGGCGAAATCAGGTGCTGCCATTTCCAGCGAAACGCCGCCGTTCAAGCGTGACCGCACCCGGGGTTCAAGCGACTCGAGTTCCGTGGCAGGCCGGTCAGCGGCCACGACGACCTGCTTGGCGCTGTCCAGCAACATGTTGAGAAGGTGGCAGAACTCATTCTGGATCGACTTGCCTTGCAGGAACTGCATATCGTCGATGATCAGAATATCGATGTCGCGAAGATGCTCCTTCAGGG
>JAFAGL010000255.1 GCA_023422735.1 Pseudomonadota bacterium | reverse complement strand
GCCACCATGTCTGGAGTTCGATGCCGGATATAGCCGAGACTGAGCGAACTCGCAATGCAAATGCGGCGCGATTGACGGTCACTGGTATGTCAGGCACCCGGAGCTCGCGGCGACGTGGAAGAATCTTCTCGGCGTGATCTGGCGTGAAGTCAAAAGCAGGCAGACATGCGCTTCAAATGTTTTTGCAATATCAGCCATAAACTCGGCTATACGAGGTCGCAGGGTTGGATCCGTATGATTGAGCCACTTTTCGTATCAAGAGCGAAATGTTCATTTTGATCTTGATGTCTTTCAGAGTGCAATCTCCCCACCCGCTGAGAAATTTCGATCGCGTTCATTTTTCCGGTAGATATTGCTTCGGTTACAGATTGCCCTTCATAGCAAGCTCCATCTTCGTATCTGTTCATGTTTGGATTACTGTTATCTATCCGACATTGGGTAGTAAGCAATCGGAGTGTAGGATTATGAACGTCTTAGACGGCCAGTCCCGTAAACCTGCCGAAACGCATCGGCTTGGACAGGATCTCAGCTTCCTTTCCGTCGCTGACATTGAAGTCCGGATTGAGGCCCTCCGCGCTGAAATTTCGCGGCTGGAAACCGAGCTTGAATCAAAAAGCCATACGAAATCTGCTGCAGAGGCGCTTTTCCGCCGAAGTTAGGCGCGAGTTGTCGTGGAAGTCTAATGCGAATCGCTTAGACGATTTTGGTTCGTGAACTGCGGCGGTTCCTATGTTTGCCTCATATCGTCCGATTTTCTCCTTGTTGCGTGGTACTGCGTTTCTGCTGGCCGCCTCGGGATTGCATAATCTCTTGTTACCGTTGCGCGGGCAGGCAGAAGGGTTTTCGACACTCGCACTCGGTTTTCTGGGGACTGCTTGGGCCGGCGGGTTCGTAGCGGGCTGTATCTTTGCACCGAGACTGGTGCGCCGTGTAGGGCACGTGCGCGCTTTCAGCGCTTTTGCTGCAACGGCCGCTATCATCGTCCTCTTCACTGGGCTCGTGATCAACGAATTTGCTTGGATTGCATCGCGGGCGGGAACCGGTTTCGTCATGGCAGGCGCGTTTATGGTCATTGAAAGCTGGTTGAACGAAAAATCCAGCAATGAGAATCGCGGCACGGTTTTCGGGCTTTATATGATGGTTACCTACGCTTCGATCATGGCGGGACAGATGGTGGTCGCGGGCTTCGAAATCCTGGACAGTTCCTTGTTCATGATGTCGGCAATTTTGTTCTGCTTTTCTCTGCTCCCGACCACGATTTCGACGGCGGTCACTCCGCGTCCCCTACAGGAAGTCTCGCTTGATCTGCGTGGGTTGTTCGCAAACTCGCCCGTTGCCTTTGTCGGATGCATCCTCATTGGCGTCGCCAATGGCGCATGGGGCACGCTGGGTGCGGTTTATGGCGCGAGAATTGGAGTATCCACCGCCGAGATCGCCCTGATGATGAGTCTGGTAGTTATCGCGGGCGCTGCGGTGCAGATGCCGATGGGTCGGCTGTCTGACCGTATGGACCGGCGTTTTGTTCTGGCGGGATCAAGCTTTCTGGCTGCATTGATCGGTGTGATCCTGTTCGCTGCAGAGCCACGGTCTGGGATACTGGTGATTGTCCTCACCGCCAGCTACGGCGCGATGGCCTATATTCTGTATTCCTTGGCAGTGGCACATGCCAACGATCATGCCAATCCGGATAATTTTGTGAAGATTTCCGGCGGCCTTCTGCTGTTATACGGCTTTGGAACTATGGTGGGCCCGTTATTGGGATCTTTCCTGATGTCGCGCTTGCGCCCAGAGTCGTTGTTTCTTGCAACAGCTTTGCCGCATCTTGCGCTTGCCGCTTACACAATGCTGCGCATCAAGCAGCGGGCTCCAGTCCCGCTGGAAGACAAGGACGCATTCAATGCCTTGCCTGCCGAACGGGCGGTCACACCGCAGGCGGTTCTTTTGGACCCTCGTGGACCGGACGATCCAGAAGATCTTCAGCCCGAAACGACTTCTGAGCCCGAAGCGGCATAAAAAAACCGCGCCACACGAAGGCAGCGCGGAGCCGTCAAAGGTCTTCGTCAATCAGCGGGAGCTATGTTGTTCCTGCTGAAGCGCACGATCAGTGTGTCGTGTGCGCCACCTTGAGCTTCGCAATCTCGTCCTTCAGCGCCAGTTTGCGACGCTTGAGAGAAAGGATCTCGAGATTATCCATAGAAGGACTTGTTTGCGCTTGATGGAGTTCGCGCTCCAGATCACCGTGTTTGCGCTGCAATTCCTCAAGATGGGAAGTCAAAGACATCATCTAGTCTCCCTTCTGGTTCCATTAACAGAACCATCTCGGACCTGCTCCACCTCGGAGCCGGGATTTCCGTGACGGTTCGGTGACACTTTGCCACCAAAGGACATACGTGTCGAACCTTGATCCGTTCCTGAAACATGATTTGATCGAAACGATTTTCTGTGTTCGCGCGGATGCATGCAAACCAGTGTTTAATGGCTTGTTGGGTGCCGACTCCATTCCAACCTTAATTGAGCTGTGTTATGCGCGTTAAGAGAGGGTGAGTTGTCAAAGTCACCCTCCGCCTACGCTATTTGCGCTGGAGAATGTGCTTCATGTCGGATCAGGATCAGGCCGAAACTCGCTTGGAATATGCGCGGGTCAAGCAGGAACACGCGGATTTCGACGCGGCCATCAACGCGATGATGGCTACAGGCTGCGATCCGCTCCAAATCCAACGCATGAAGAAGAAAAAGCTTGCGCTGAAAGATCGTCTGGCTGAAGTCAACGACAAAATCATCCCCGATATCATTGCCTGATCTCAGGCCATTACCGAAACAGGAACAAGCATGGCCGGCGCATCTGCCGAAGTCGCGATCATCATGGGCAGCCAGTCTGACTGGGCGACCATGAGGAATGCAGCGGAGACTTTAGACCAACTCGGTATCGCGCATGACGACCGCATTGTTTCGGCGCACCGCACTCCAGAACGCCTATTCGATTTCGCTTGCGGTGCGAAGGATGAAGGTTTCAAGATCATCATTGCAGGCGCAGGCGGCGCCGCCCATCTTCCAGGGATGGTCGCAGCCATGACACCGCTGCCGGTTTTCGGTGTGCCGGTGGAATCGAAAGCCCTGTCGGGACAGGATTCCCTTCTCTCGATCGTCCAGATGCCCGCAGGCGTGCCGGTTGGAACCCTTGCGATAGGCCGCGCCGGGGCTGTCAATGCGGCGTTACTCGCCGCTGCAGTCTTAGCTTTATCCGATGGTGCGCTGGCTGAACGGCTCGATGCCTATCGTGCGGCACAAACAGCTAAGGTTGCCGCATCGCCTTCGGACGACGCATGAAAGCGCTGCCTCCCGGATCGACGATCGGCATCGTAGGTGGTGGGCAGTTGGGCCGCATGTTGGCAATGGCCGCAGCGCGCCTGTCCTACAGGACCATCGTTTTGGATCCACTTGCGGGTTGCCCGGCAGCCCAGGTTGCGAATGAGCAGATGGTTGCAGCCTATGACGATGCCGTTGCGCTTGAAACACTCGCGAAGGCCTCGGATGTCGTTACTTACGAATTCGAGAACGTCCCTCTGTCGGCAGGCGAGCGATTGGCCAGCATCGGCAAGCTGTTTCCGCCAGCCCGTGCGTTGGAAGTCGCGCAGGACCGTTTGACGGAAAAACAGTTCCTCAACGAAATTGGCATCGAAACCGCTGGCTTTCTGGCGGTTGAGAATGACGAAACACTTGCAGACGCGTTACAGCGTTTTCAGGGTAATGGCATCCTGAAAACGCGGCGGTTGGGATATGACGGCAAGGGACAGAAAGCTTTCCGTGACGCCAGCGCCCAGGATTGCGCCAACGTGTGCGCTGAGATGGGCAATGTTCCGCTGATCCTCGAAGCCTTTGTCCCATTTGAGCGCGAAATCTCGGTCATTGCCGCGCGCGGCGAAAATGGTGCCGTTGTGGCCTTCGATCCCGCTGAGAATATTCACCGCGATGGCATTCTGCGCACCTCCACCGTGCCTGCCGGAGTGGCCGTCTCCGTGCTCGATGACGCCAAGGCCATAGCGGGTCGCATTCTTGAAGCGCTGCAATATGTGGGCGTGATCGGTGTGGAATTCTTCGTGCTGGTTGATGGATCTCTCAAGGTGAACGAAATTGCGCCTCGGGTCCATAACTCCGGACACTGGACTGAAGCGGCCTGCGTGTTGTCGCAATTCGAACTGCACATTCGGGCCATCACTGGTCAGCCGCTGGGAGCGACGCATCGGCATTCCAATTGCGTGATGGAAAACCTGATCGGCGATGACGTTCAAAAACTTCCGCAGCTGCTCGCGCAGCCCGCTACACTCGTACATCTTTATGGAAAGGCTGAAGCCAGACCGGGTCGCAAGATGGGTCACGCGACGCGTTTACTGCCCCGCTAGCTAATTGCGGGGCACGATGCAACTGAGGTCGCCTTCTTCGCACTGGAGATAGGCTTCGAGCTGCTTCACGCGTGCTTCGGTCAAGTCTCTGAGACACTGTTGCTGAACCATCGTATATGCAGAACCGCCCGCTACGCCAGAACTTGCGAATTTACATTCCGCGTCCCGAAATCCGATCCAGGCGCGCTGTGCCTGACGGAGTTGCTCACTCCCATCTTTGTCAGCAGAGAACCGGTGCTCGATCTGTTTAAAGGCATCATTGAGCTTCTGATCGGCAGCGCGATAGGCATCGCTGCCACAGCTGTTGAGTTCGCTTTGGGAAGACGCACTATTGCAAGATTCGGCATGCGTTTTACCGGGCATAGCAAAAATGCTCAAAACAAGCAGGCTGGCCGAAGAAATTGCGTGGATAGCCGCGTTTTTCATGGCGATCTCTCCTGTTCTGGTGAATGTCATTGCCGTTGATTAACGAGCTTGCCAACAAACAAGCTCGACGGAATAAATGGTACGATCGAACGCGTCGGCAAACATAGTCTGCTTTTGCGGGACGGTTGACATTTCGGCTCCCTCTCGTCTAAAGACAGCGCACAGTTTCGGCGCGCCTGATGGCGCGCCTTTCATTTCGGCCTACGGCCGCACCTGAACGGATACGACCGATGAAGATCAAGAACTCGCTCAAGGCTCTGAAAGCCCGCCACCGCGAAAACCGTCTGGTTCGTCGCAAGGGCCGGATTTACATCATCAACAAAACTGCGCCTCGCTTCAAGGCTCGCCAGGGTTGATGCTTGGCCGGCTTATGTCGGCTGAGAATGATTTGATTTTGACGTTTCGCGTAATGCCGAATAGTTTCGGTGCTATGCGGAACGTTTTTGTTTGTCTGATTGCCTGCTTTCCATTGTCTGCTTTATCGCCGGCATTCTCTCGGCCGTTGAGCGCTGAAAGCTTAGTTTCTCCTTCCCGGCGCGAATTGGCTAACCGGCAGAAAACGCTCGACGAAATGTTTGGCGCCTTGAAGCGCCAGCGCAATCAAGTTGGAGCTGAACAGCTTGCAAATCGCATTGGCGCGACCCTTGCCAAATCCGGCAGCGCGAATATTGATCTGATGATGAAATGGGCGGCGAAGGCGCTCGCTGAAAAGAAATTCGATCAGGCGCTTGATTTCTTGGACGAGGTTATCGCGCTGAGACCTGATTACCCCGAGGCGGTTTACCAGCGCGCAACCCTTCACTTTTCAATGAAGGAGTTTTCCAAGGCCATGGTCGATATCCAGCGAACTCTGGAACTCGAACCTCGCCATTTTGGAGCAATGCGCGGGCTGGCCGAAATCATGGAACAGACCGGCCGCGAAGACTTGGCCCTACGGGCCTACGAGCAGATCTTAGTTGTTTATCCCACCTTGAGGGATGTGCAGAACGAGGTCGGTCGTCTGGCTGACAAACTCGCGGGCGAGGGGGCCTGATATTCTAACAGGCCCCGCCTTTAAATGTGCTTGGCTTGAGTTCAGATGCCGCTTAATCCGTCTGAACCAATATACGCGATACGAAGCATGTTAGTTGCACCTGGCGTCCGTAATGGAACGCCAGCGGTGATGATCACACGGTCGCCTGGCGAGCCGAAACCCTCGGAATGTGTAATCCGGCAAGCTCGATCGACCATGTCGTCGAGATCCGTTGCATCTGCCGTCACCACACAATGCGTTCCCCAAACGAGGGATAGTCGCCTTGCTGTCTCGACAACCGGCGACAAGGCGATAATGGGCACACGCGGGCGTTCGCGTGCTGCACGCAAACCAGTAGTGCCGGAAGCTGTATATGTCACGATAGCGGCTAGCTTGAGCGTTTCCGCGATTTGCCGAGATGCAAGCGAGATCGCATCTGCGCCTGTTGCTTCAGGTTCGGAGCGCTGGGCATTGATGATGCCAGGATAAGTTGGATCGCGCTCCACTCGTTCAGCTATCTTGTTCATCATGCCGACGGCTTCGACAGGATATTTGCCAGCCGCCGATTCTGCCGAAAGCATGATGGCATCCGCGCCCTCGAAAACCGCGATGGATACATCGGAGACTTCAGCGCGTGTTGGGACCGGGGCTTCGATCATCGATTCGAGCATCTGCGTTGCAACAACGACAGGCTTACCAGCACGCCGGGCGGCGCGTGTGATCTGCTTTTGTATGCCGGGTACGGCTTCAATCGGCATTTCTACGCCGAGATCACCACGTGCTACCATTAAGGCGTCAGACAGCTCGATGATTTCAGCCAACCGAGCAACTGCTTGCGGCTTTTCGATTTTAGACATCAGAAGTGCACGGCCGCGTGCTACTTTACGGGCTTCGGCTAAGTCTTCGGGGCGCTGAATAAAGGACAGGGCAACCCAATCTACCCCGGTGGCCAGAACGGCATCGAGATCAAGCCGGTCCTTCTCCGTCAATGCCCCGACCGGCAGATCGGTGTCAGGCAGGCTCACGCCTTTCTTATCGGAAATCTTGTTTCCTGCCACCACACGGCAGACAATGCGGTTGTCGCCGACTTTTTCGGCGAGCAGCTGGAGCTTGCCATCGTCAACAAGAAGACTATGACCAGCTTCCACGGATTCAAGAATCTCTGGATGAGGCAGATGGACACGCGTCGCGTCACCCGGCGTCGGGTTATCGTCGAGTGTGAACAATTGACCGACTTCTAAATCGACGCTCCGGTTCTCGAACTTGCCGACGCGGAGCTTCGGTCCCTGAAGGTCAGCCAAAATTCCAATCGGTCGTCCGACCGTTGCTTCCACCGAGCGGATGCGATTGACAAGCTCTCGCATTGATACATGGTCGGTGTGACTCATATTGATGCGGAAAACATCGGCACCGGCTTCGGAGAGCTTGCGGATCATCTCCACGTCGGACGAAGCGGGCCCAAGCGTGGCTAATATCTTTACCTTGCGGCTGCGTCTCATTGGGCACCTGTTCCGGTGACGGGGTTTGTGGCCCCGCCGGCAACCGATTCATCAGTGAGCTGAACCATCCAGCTGCCCTGATCCCCGGTATCATACTCTTGAAATCCGGAACGCTGGAAACCTCTTGCGAAGCAATCACTAACGCCGGCTATTTTAAATTCTCTCTCGGCCACACACATGTTGATAGGACCGTCCCAGCGTCCTCCACGCTCGGCATCCTCCGCATAAAGGTAATAATAACGCGACGACAACGGCCCTTCTATCAGCGTTTTGCAACTGGATCCGTCGATATGCCACCAGCCCTCCGTCACCCATCCAGCGCTCGCACGATAGCCGATTGCGACTCCGACAAGATTCTGAGTGGCGTTACAAACCCGGAAATCGGCTTTTGCCGCATCGGTTGCGCTGACGAGCATTAATGGTGCAATCGCAATTGCGATCAAACCCAAGCGCGGAATCCGGTGCAACTGGCGTAATGCCGATAGCATCGATGCGAAGCGTCTCAGCGTCACCATTCCTACCCCAGCCAATTCTTCGTGGTTCGGGTCCCTTTTCGGAAAACTCAGCGCGTGTGTCAACGAAAGGAGACCTGTTATTGAATCGCTTTAAATGCCGAAGGGGAAAGGTCGTGCATCAGATGGAAGCAAACCTTGTCCAAAGGGCGGCATTGTTTCGGCTTTCATAGCGTGGGAATAAAAATCTCTCATGAGAAAATGCACCGATTGGAAAGTAATGGAACCGGAATTTGAATGTTTCGAAACGATCAACGGTGACTGGACCCGTGGACTTATTCTGCTGGCCGATCATGCCGGACGCCGCATGCCGAGTGAGTATGAAACGTTAGGGCTAAGTCGCTCTGAATTCGAACGGCACATTGCTTACGATATCGGTGTAGAAGCGGTGACGCGTGGGTTAGCGCGAAAACTCGATGTTCCCGCGATTCTAGGACATTTCTCGCGGCTCCTGATCGATCCCAATCGTGGAGAAGATGACCCAACTTTGATCCGCCAGCTGTATGATGGCACGATCATCCCCGGCAACTATCCTCTCTCTCCAGAGGAACGGGAAAAGCGGCTAGATCGCTTCTTCCGGCCCTACCATACAGCTGTTTCGACGGCGATCGAGCGAACTCAGGTTGAGAGTGGGCGTGCGCCGTTGATCCTGTCGGTTCATTCCTTCACACCCGTTATGCAGGCTCTTGTACGGCCATGGCATGTGGGTGTCCTGTGGGATGCGGATCATCGCGCCGCCTGGCCCCTTATTCAGGATTTGTCCAGCGATCCGGACCTCTGTGTAGGCGACAATGAACCCTATGATGGCGCGTTGCGCGGTGACACTATGTATACTCACGCAATCAGGCAGGGCTTTGCGCACGCACTCATTGAAATCCGGCAGGATTTGATTGGTGATGACGTTGGCGTCGCCGAATGGGTGGAACGGCTCGCGCCAATTTTTGAAGCGGTAAATGCGCGCCAAGATGTTCATCGAGTTCAATTTTTTGGTTCCCGAAGCGGCCCTGTCGAAAAATGCGAGGATTAAGCGAATGGCGAAACAACTGACGGACGCGCAAAAGCGTGATCTTGAAGCGTCAGCCTTTAGGCGGCTTCTCCAGCATCTCTCCGAGAGAAGCGATGTTCAGAATATCGATCTTATGAATCTTGCCGGTTTCTGCCGAAACTGCCTCGCGAACTGGTACGCCGAAGCGGCGCAGAATGCCGGAACTCCGATATCGAAGGATCATGCTCGCACCCTAATCTACGGCATGCCCTTCGAGGAATGGAAAAAGAAAAACCAAAAGGACGCGACGCCAGAGCAAACCGCCGCTTTCGAAAGCAGCGCGCAGCATCGGCAATGAGTGCAAGATCGTCATGTGAGCAGGCAGGGCAGTGGGAACAGGGTTGACCCGCCGGCTTCGCTTTGGCATCGAACCGCCGCCGAGTTTTCGGCTTTCTCGCGCCTGAGTCGGTGCGCATTTCACCCGTGCCTGAAACGGCGCGTGTTTCAATGAATTCGGAGATCACCATGGCCGACGACGTCACAGATTCCTCGCAAACCGTTGCAGCGGGCCAGCTGCGTGCGTTCATCGAGCGTATTGAGCGCCTCGAGGAAGAAAAAAAGACGATCTCGGACGACATCAAGGACGTCTACGCCGAATGCAAGGGCACAGGCTTTGATACGAAAGCGGTTCGTCAGATCATTCGTTTACGTAAGCAGGATCAGGCTGAGCGGGAAGAAGCCGAGGCTCTCCTGGATCTCTACAAAAACGCTCTCGGAATGATCTGAGTATCCTAGATCTGACCATCCGCTGTTGACCCCGTGCATCAGACCGTCCGGGTTTTGTTAGTAACTGCGGCAGCCGATCACGAGGTGGTCACGAAATTGTCAAATGAAGAGCGGTCTGAGGCCTCATTTCCTGTGTCCCTTGCACGTGCAAAGGCAAACGGAAAAGGAGTTCCTATGCGCAAGATTTTGATCCTGACCACGTCACTCGCTTTTGGTGGCGTGTTCGCGGCCCATGCGCAAGAAGCCACCACCCCAGCAAATCCACCAGCAGCTGCCCCAGCTCCAGCCCCGGCTGAAGGGCAGGCACCAGCGGGTGCGCCGGCCGCCCAGGCACCAGCAATTCAACGCGTTGCTGTTGTTGATGTGAGTGAATTGCCCGCTGAAACCCAGAAGCAGGTTGATCAGGTGGTCGCGCAGACCAGCCCTGAAAATCTTCAACAGCTGCGGAGCACCGTTGAATCCGTACCCCAGGCAAAACAGGCCTTAGAAGAGAAGGGTGTGACTGCGGAACATGTCATCGTCACGAGCCTGTCGCCGGATGGCACTCTGACGCTTGTGACCAAGAAAGCGAGTTGATTGCGCTTTTGCCAATGCAAAAGTGATGTGCGGCTCTGCATCAGGGCTGGATACAATGGATAAGAATAATGGCCGGCAGCGTCGCTCACCGGCCATTTCTAATGAATGCGAATTGAGATCAGGATGTGGTGCTCGCCTGGATGACGACGACCTGCGCGCCAGGTTGAACGCGTTCATAAAGATCGATCACGTCATGATTAAGCATGCGGATACAGCCGCTCGACATAGCCTGACCGATTGATTTCGGCTGATTTGTCCCGTGGATGCGGAACATCGTGTCGCGACCCTGTCGATAAAGGTAGATCGCGCGTGCACCCAGCGGATTGTTGAGACCGCCGGCCATTCCGCCAGCATATTTCTTGTAACGTGCTTCGCGACGTATCATGTTGGCAGTTGGCGTCCAGCGCGGCCACTTTCCCTTGCGACCAACCGATGCGCCACCCTTAAGTGCGAGCCCCGCTCGTCCTACGCCCACGCCATATCGAACGGCGCGATTGTCTCCCAGGATAAAGTAAAGTCTCCGGGCCGGCGTATCGACCACGATTGAGCCCGGCTTCAGCTTTGTTGGATAGCTGACCTCTTGGCGGCGCAATTCGGGGTCAATCGTGTCCAGCG
>JAFAGL010000249.1 GCA_023422735.1 Pseudomonadota bacterium | reverse complement strand
GCGGTACGGCTGACATTGCTGGTCACATCGTCATAAACGACGCCGACATTGGGGGCGAAGGAGGTGGAATAGTTGGCAAAAGGCGTAATGCCCCAAACAGTTTCGTAGGAAAGGCCGATACGACCTGAAAACCGGTCGTCTTTCTGCGTTGTGGTGTCGCCGGATGAATCCGTTGCCTTCGTATCGACCCAATCATAACGACCGGTCAGGAAAACGGTCAGGTCGTCAAACTCGATCTGATCATGCGCATAAAGCCCAAACTGATGCGACTTCTGCTCACTGGTAAACGGCAACTGCGTCGCCTCGATATCTTCCCGCGACACATAAGACAGCGCGCTGTGAACGTCGTAATTGGTCCAGCTGTAGTCCAGCCCGGTCACAACGGTGTGTGACAGTTGGCCGGTTTCGAATTCGAACTTGGCGTTGTTGTCGACGACGAAATTGCGCATGCCTTCAACGTAATGGCCCCAATACCGGCTGAGCGGCAAGTTGGCACCGGTTGAATACAGGCCGCTATATTCCAGATCGGCATCGACGGAACTGTAGCGCAGGTTCTGGCGCAGCGTCAGCCAGTCATTCACCGCGTGCTCGAATTCATAGCCGATACGGCCCTGTTCGGTGACGAAATCATTGTATTGGGGATCGCCGATATAAAGATCGCTGATCTCCCCATAGGAAGGATTATAACGCATTGCCGTGCCACCGCTGACCGAACGTGACAGTTCGCCCAGCAGGGTCAGGCTGGTGCCTTCCTGCGGTTTGAAGGTTAAGGCAGGCGCGATATAAAGCTGGTCGTCGCGATAGCCTTCAAGCGCGGTGTCGGCATCTCGGCCAACACCTGTCAGACGGTAAAGGATCGCACCATTATCCGTGACCGGGCCCGAAAAGTCGAAACCGGCCTGATAGCGATTATGCGTACCGAATACAGTTTCCACTTCGCGGAAGGTTTCTTCCTTCGGGCGCTTGGTGACGATATTGACAATGCCGCCAGGACCGCTGACGCCATAAAGCGAGGACGAAGGCCCCTTCAGCAGAGTCACGCCTTCGATACCGTAGGGCTCGGTTCTAAACCATGCGGAAGGCCCGTTCACCTGCCGCAACCCGTCCCGAAACATGCCATTGTAATAGATCGGAAAGCCCCGCAGGGTGAAAGCGTCGTAACGAGTATCGAAGCCAAAGGCGTTGGGATTGGCGCTTGCAGTGTAGCTCACTGCCTCATTCAGAGTCCGCGGTTCCTGATCTTCGATCTGGCTTTGCGTGACGATAGAGATTGACTGCGGAATTTTCACAATCGGCGTGTCGATCTTCGTGCCGATCCGATCCTGTGTTGCAACATAGCCTTGCTGAACGAGAATATCGTTGGATTGGGACTGGACAGTTACGGTTTCCAGTTCAACGAAAGGTTCGGTTGTTTGCGACCATGCCGGTACAGCACTCAAGATTGCAGCAGCAGCTGTGGAAACCCAAAGCAAGTGGGCACTACGCAAACGCTTCATCGAACATTCCCCTTCAACGGAGCATCGCAATGTCAAACATGATGATTATCGTCAAGAAAAACTCATGCGTAATCCAGTGAGATTGCATAGGGGTGTTGTATTGCGGTTACGCTGGGCGAAACGAGCGCTTAACCACCCCTAAAGACGCCGCATTTACCCTGCAGCCCACGGGCACTACCGGCGGGCAAGGGACAAGGCGATATGGCGGCAAAACGCAAAGGCGGACGGATCGAGCCGAGCTTCGGCGTGCCCCCGCAAGGGGAGAGCTTCTCGGTAAGTTCTGATGACCGTGTTGTGCGCCCATCCCGCTCAAGCAAGACCTCCTCGCCACGCGGTGCAAAAGGTGGCGGTGGTGGTGGCCGCAATGGGCGCGGCAGTGGCAAAAAGCGCAGAAGCGGCCTCGGCCTGTTTGGCAGGATGCTCTACTGGTCACTGGTTCTGTGCCTTTGGGCCGGCATTGGTGGTGCCGGACTGATGGTTTATTACGCCGCGCGGATGCCGAGTGCCACGACATGGGAAATTCCCGACCGCCCGCCAAATGTAAAGATCGTTGCCGTTGACGGGATGTTGATCGCCAACCGGGGCGCGACCGGTGGCGAGGCGGTGTCGTTGAAAGAGATGTCCCCTTATTTGCCGCAAGCCCTGGTCGCGATTGAGGATCGGCGCTTTTACAATCATTTCGGCATCGATCCGATTGGGCTGGGGCGCGCATTCGTTCAAAACATTGTTGAAGGGCGCGTGACGCAGGGCGGCTCGACGCTCACGCAACAATTGGCAAAGAACCTTTTCCTGAAGCCGGAACGCACGCTCGAACGCAAAGTGCAGGAAGTGATGCTTGCTTTGTGGCTGGAACGTCAGCACAGCAAGGACGAGATCATAGAAATGTATCTCAACCGGGTTTATTTCGGATCAGGGGCCTATGGCGTGGAAGCTGCGTCACGTCGTTATTTCGGTCGATCGGCGAAAGATCTCGATCTTTCGCAGGCCGCCCTCCTGGCAGGTCTGCTGAAAGCACCGTCGAGATTGTCGCCGGCGCGTGATCCGGAAGCAGCGGAAGCACGAGCGCAGGTGGTTTTGACTGCCATGCGCGACCAGGGCCGCATCGACGACAAGCAGCTGGCCACCGCCATGAGTGCGCCGGCCGCAAAAGCAGCTGCCTACTGGTCAGGCTCTGAGAATTACGTCGCCGACCGCGTGATGGACGCCCTGCCAGAACTGGTGGGAGAGATCACGGGCGATGTGGTGGTGGAAACAACCATCGACCAGACCTTGCAGCATTTCGCGGAGTTATCGATCCGCACGCTGATTGACGAGAATGGCCCGACGAACAGGGTCAGCCAGGGCGCGCTCGTCTCGATCGATAATTCTGGCGCAATCCGTGCGGTAGTCGGAGGGCATGATTATGCAGAAAGCCAGTTTGACCGCGCCACTGCTGCGCGCCGCCAGCCGGGTTCTGCGTTCAAGCCTTTTGTATACCAGGCTGCTTTGGAAGCCGGCGCAAGGCCTGAGTCGGTGCGCAATGATGCGCCG
The DNA here is from genome assembly GCA_023422735.1 of Pseudomonadota bacterium. Lineage (GTDB taxonomy): Bacteria > Pseudomonadota > Alphaproteobacteria > Rhizobiales > Rhizobiaceae > Tianweitania. Next base: position 12,315 of record JAFAGL010000249.1, on the reverse strand, counting down.
GTCGCAATCGGCAAATGGCGACCAGAAAATTATGGTGGGAAATATTATGGGCAGGTCAGCCTGTCAGATGCGCTCGCCAAGTCGCTGAACTCGGTCGCAGCACGGCTTGCCAACGAAGTGGGCGTCGATACCGTTATTGATGTTGCACACCGCATGGGCATCAAATCCAAACTCGACCGCAATTTGTCGATTTCGCTTGGCACATCGGATGTAACGCCATTGGAGTTGACCGCTTCCTATGTTCCTTATGCGAATGGTGGCTTTCGTGCGGACCTTCACTTCATCAAGCGGGTGACCGCAAGCGACGGGCAGGTTCTTTATGATTTCAAGCCAACCGATACGCCGCGTGTCGTGCGCGCCGATATTGTCGGCATGATGAACTCGATGATGTCGAAAACCGTCGAATCTGGAACCGGACGCCGTGCCGAATTCGGCTGGCCAGCCGCCGGAAAAACCGGCACCACACAGAATTCGCGCGATGCCTGGTTCATTGGATATACGGCCAATCTGACGACAGGCGTCTGGTTCGGCAATGATGATGGCAAGCCCATGAAAAATGCTACCGGTGGATCGCTCGCGACCATTGCCTGGCATGATTTCATGGTCGCCGCGCATGAAGGGTTGCCGCCATTGGCGTTGCCGGGTGTCGAGTTCTATCGTGCTCAACCGAAGATGGATGCAATCGTGGGCGCTGTCGATGAGGGGGTGGGGCCGACGGCCTCTACGCAAAGGGCCCAACCGGCGGGAATGCGGGTCGGTGACCAGGCCAATCCCGCCACCGGCGTGCGGCGCCCGTCAGCGGATGTGGGGGGGACGGCTTCCAGCAGAAGCATCCTGTCGATCATTCTGGGCAACTGATCAGGTCACATGATTCACGCATCGCGGAAATTGCGCACAGGCGCAGCCTTCTGGCAGGGCCAGCAATGCCATCTCGTCACGGCGGCGGATGTCCGTTAAACAGCGGAAATCGGAGAATCGCGCCATGGCCGAAACGGACACAAGAAAAACCCTCGTTCTGACCGGCGCAAGCCGAGGCATAGGTCATGCGACCGTGAAGCGCTTTTCACGCGAAGGCTGGCGGGTCATCACATGCTCGAGGCAGGATTTCTCTGAAAACTGCCCATGGCCAGCCGGACCAGAAGATCATATCAAGATCGATCTTTCGGATCCTGAGGATGTCGGCAGCGCGGTCGCCGAGATTCGACACCGTCTTGAAGACAATGGCGGCCAACTTCACGCGCTGGTCAACAACGCCGGCATCTCGCCGAAACTCAAGAACAACAGCCGAATGAATTCCATCGACACGCCGATGCATGTCTGGCGCGATGTTTTCCAGGTCAATTTCTTCGCGCCCATCATGTTGGCGCGAGGATTGTTCCGTGAACTGTCAGCCGCCAAGGGTTCGATTGTGAATGTGACCTCGATTGCCGGTTCTCGCGTACATCCGTTTGCGGGAACAGCTTACGCAACGTCCAAGGCCGCACTCGGGTCGTTGACGCGCGAGATGTCGGCGGATTTCGGCCCGCACGGCATTCGCGTCAACGCCATTGCGCCAGGCGAGATCGATACCGCGATCCTTTCACCTGGAACGGAAAAAATTGTGGAGCAGATTCCGATGCGGCGCCTTGGCACGACCGCTGAGGTCGCCGACATCATCTTCTTTCTATGCTCTGGACATGCGTCTTATGTCACGGGCTCGGAAATCCATATCAACGGCGGCCAACACGTCTAGCCGAGTTCTATGTGGAGCCCGGCATGCTGAATTCGCATACCGGGCCCTCATTCGCTTTCCAGCGAAACGCTGATCGCTCAGGCGGCTTGCAGAATCTTCTCGATCTCATCGATCGGGTGATTTGTGAGCGTCTTGGCTACTTCCCCGACGATCCTGTCCGCGACTTCCTTGTGGAGATGCTTGCGCATTTCGCCAAGCACGACTGGTGGCGCCACGAGAACGATTTTCTCGAAATCACCGCGATGGGCGAGCTTGTACAAGCGTTCGGCAATTTCGCCGGCAAACCGCTCCTTGGCAATCCGATGCCAATCCGTTTCCTCAACTGCGCTTCGGTGAGCGCTCGGGCCGTCATTCAACCTTCCGGGCTGATCCGTGCCCTGATCGCGGCTAGGCGGATTGCTTTCCTTCAATTCTCGGACCACGGCGAGATGCGGGTATTCCTTGTCGCCTTCGTTGCGAAGGAAAAGACCTTTCTCGCCATCCGCCACAACGACCCACAAGTCATGTTCGAGCTTGAAATCGGACATCGTGATACCTCCATAAAATTCTAGGCACCTATCGGCGAACAGGTGTCCTTTTTCCAACGCCGGTCATTGTTTCCCGTTCCCCGATGACTTCGCATCGAATGTATTGAAGGAAGGAAATCCTCGAATTGGCATGCGTTGCGAAAAATGGATCGCGATTCACCTTATCAGAGCGCCACACCGTTTCTTTTGTCAGTTCCCGTGGATCGCCATACTGCGCGCTTCCATAGTGAAGCCTTAGCCATGCCCCCTGCCAGCCAGCCGACAAAACTGACGACCTTCCCGTTCTTCATGAAAGTTTCCGGGCGCCTGATCGTGATCGTTGGCGGCGGCGCTGAAGCTTTCGCGAAGGCGCGCCTGCTTGCCCAGTCGCAAGCCCGGATTCAGATTTTCGCGCAGGAACTGGATCGCGATTTCGCAGTGTGGATGATCCAGAACGATATCGAGCACGTGATCTCGCAACCATGCGTCGAGGCGTTCCGGGACGCTGTCGTTATTTTTGCCGCAACAGGCGATGAGCGATCGGATCAGGCTGTTGCGGCCTTGGCGCAGCACGCCGGCGTACCGGTCAATGCCGTCGACCAACCGGCCCTTTGTGATTTCTTCACGCCAGCTCTCATCAACCGGGCGCCCGTCGCCGTGGCGATCGGAACGGAAGGCGCGGGACCGGTTCTCGCCCAGATGATCCGCGCTCGCATCGATGCCATGCTGCCGCCCTCACTCGGACGTTTGGCAGACTTGGCGGGAAGTTACCGTCATGTTGTCGAGCGTGTTGTGCCGAAAGGTCATCCAAGGCGCGGCTTCTGGTCGAAATTCTTTAACGGCGAGCCGGCGCGCTTGATTGAGCAAGGCGACGTCAACGCTGCAGAAACTGCGGTCGATCACCTGCTTGCCGCGCCGGATTCCCAATCAGGTCATGTTGCTTTGGTGGGAGCTGGTCCCGGCGCGGAAGACCTGCTGACATTGCGCGCCCAGCGCTTGCTGATGCAGGCTGACGTCATCGTGCATGACGCACTCGTTCCACAATCAGTCGTGGCCATGGGGCGCCGCGACGCTGAGCGGATCGCAGCGGGCAAGCGAAAGGGATGTCATTCCAAGAGCCAGGCGGAAATCAACTCACTGCTGGTTGCCTTGGCGCGGGAAGGTAAACGGGTGGTGCGCTTGAAGTGCGGCGATCCATTGATTTTTGGTCGTGCAGGCGAAGAAATGCAGGCGTTGCGGGATGCGGGCGTGTCCTATGAGGTCGTTCCGGGCGTGACATCGGCCTTTGCCGCTGCTGCCGACTTTGCCCTGCCATTAACCTTGCGGGGTGTGTCCTCTTCGATTGTTTTCACCACGGGGCATGATCTGCGCGGCGATGTCTTGCCGGATTGGGCAAGCCTTGCGATCGGGGGAGCAACCGTGGCCGTTTACATGGGGCGGTCGATTGCCGCCGATGTTGCCAAACGGTTGATGAAAGCGGGTCTCGCTGCGGATACTGCAGTCGCGATGGTCGAAAACGCCAGCCTGAACGATCGGCGGATGTTTCATGGAACATTGGCTGATTTGCCATCCTTGCAAGCGCGTAGCGACCTTGCCGGACCTGTGATGACGATTATCGGCGATGCAGTGGCTGGCGCGGACTTCCAGAAATCAGTTTCGCTTGCTGAACGCCCCCGCGCTGTCGCGCGGGCTTGAAAGGAGTGTCTTCCGTGAAAATCCTGACCGCGAACCGCCTTCTCGACGGTGAGGCCGTTTGGCTGGCACCTGATCATAGCTGGGCCGAAAATATTCAGGACGCCCAGATCGCTGAAGAGCCGCTCTTGGAAAGCAAGCTTGAAATGGCTGGAAAAGCGGCTTTGGCGAAAAATGAAGTCGTTGATGTCAATCTGATTGATGTGCGCCTCGTCGAAGGCCGTATTTATCCGACGCGGTTGCGCGAACAAATTCGAGCTGCCGGGCCTTCCACGCATATCCGGTTCGGCAAGCAGGCGCGTTTCGGCGGTGTCGATAGCCGAGCCTTGAGCTGAGTCCAGAAAGCGCAACTATCCATGTATCGTTACGACGAGTTCGACCACAGCTTCGTGCAAAACCGTGTTGCCGAGTTCAGCGACCAGGTTGCCCGGAGGCTTTCCGGTGAAATGACGGAAGACGCATTCAAGCCTTTGCGGCTGATGAACGGCGTTTATCTGCAGCTCCATGCCTATATGCTCAGGATCGCCATTCCTTACGGCACGATGTCTTCACGCCAGTTGCGGATGCTCGCGCATATCGCCCGCACTTATGACAAGGATTACGGCCACTTCACGACTCGCCAGAACATCCAGTTCAACTGGCCGGCACTGTCCGATATTCCCGCGATCCTGCGCGAACTCGCCGGCGTGGAAATGCATGCGATCCAGACCAGCGGAAACTGCATTCGCAACGTCACTGCGGATCACTTCTCGGGCGCAGCCGCCGATGAGGTGGCCGATCCCCGGCCTTATGCTGAAATTCTGCGCCAATGGTCTTCTGCGCATCCGGAATTTTCATTCCTGCCACGCAAGTTCAAAATCGCGGTCACAGGCGCGGAGCGTGACCGTGCCGCCATCCAGGTGCATGATATCGGACTGCATCTCAAGAAGAACGCCGAAGGTGAACTCGGCTTTGCCGTTTATATCGGGGGAGGCCAAGGGCGCACGCCGATGATTGCAAAGAAGATCCGCGACTTTCTTCCCGAGCGCGATCTTCTGTCTTTTACGACCGCGATCATGCGCGTTTACAACCTCAATGGTCGACGCGACAACAAATACAAGGCCCGCATCAAGATCCTCGTCCATGAAACCGGCGTGGAAGAATTGTCGAAGCAGATCGAAGCGGAATTTGCTGCCTTGCAGGCAAGCGAGCTGGCGCTGCCGACCGCCGATATTCGTGCCATCGAACGCTATTTCGCCCCGCCGCACCTGCCGGCTCGCCCGGAAGGCGCCGGCGCTTTGAAGCAGGCTCAGCTTGATAGTCGGGATTTCGCAGCCTGGCTTGCCCAGAATGTCATCACGCACAAAGATCCGGATTACGCGGCGGTCACGATTTCGCTGAAAGGGATCGGTGAGATACCCGGTGACGCCAGCGACACACAAATGGACGCTGTTGCCGATATTGCCGAACGCTACGCCTTCGATGAAATTCGCGTCAGTCACGAACAGAACCTGATTTTGCCGCATGTCGCGAGGTCGGACCTCAAAGCCGTGTTCGACGCTCTGGTAGACATCGAGCTGGCGACCTCCAACTCCAACCTGATCTCGGATATTATTGCCTGCCCTGGTTTGGATTATTGCGCGCTTGCAAACGCACGTTCGATCCCCGTGGCGCAGGACATCTCCAACCGGTTCGCTTCGCTTGAACGGCAACGTGAAATCGGTGAGCTCAAGCTGAAGATCTCTGGCTGCATCAATGCTTGCGGCCACCACCATGTCGGCCATATCGGCATCCTTGGCGTCGAGAAAAAGGGTGCCGAGCTGTACCAGATCACATTGGGCGGTTCCGGGGATGAACAAACCTCGATCGGTGAAATAATCGGTCGTGGTTTTGCCCCGGAAGATGTCACCGACGCCGTGGAAACGATCGTCGAGACCTATCTTGGCCTGCGTTTAGGAACCGACGAGCGTTTTATCGACGCTTATCGCCGCGTCGGCGCTGCACCGTTCAAGGAGGCCCTTTATGGCGCTGACGCAAAAGCTGCCTGAGGCACAAGACTTGATCTCGGAACCAAGCCCGCAATTGTGGGGTCTCGACGGATTTCGCGAAGACTCCTGGCGCAAAATCGACGCCCTGGATGAAGACTGGATCAAAGCCAATGTCGATCTGCTTCTACCCCTGCCTGTCCTATTGAACGCGAGCACAGGAGATCTCGATGCCGTTGGTGGTCGTCTAGGAGTTCTGGTTCAGCCGGGAGAAGAGATCGAGGTACTCGTGCCGTTTTTGCCGCGCCTGCGCCTTGTGGCACTGGCTTTTCCCGCATTCAATGATGGTCGGAGCTTTTCGAAGGCCGCGCTTTTGCGCCAACGCTTTGGATATTCCGGCGCATTGCGCGCAGTCGGCGATGTTCTGGTCGATCAAATTCCGTATATGCTGAGGCTCGGTTTCGACGAGCTTGAGGTCAGCAACGAGATTGCACTACGGCGGCTGGAGGTGGGCGCGGTAACGACCGGGAAGCTGCACTATCAGCCGGCAGCTATTCCCGAAAGCGACGCTCAGAGCTATTCTTGGCGCCGCCGAGCATAGGGTATAAACGGCGTTTGAGGCGCCGTTTTCAGACTCTAGCTATAACGACGAGTTTTTTCGGCTTGATCAAGTTGATCGAGCAGCTGCTCCAAATCCTTCGACAGCGCGCCTTCCGTTTTGAATGCAGGCAGATTTCGCAGAAAACGGGTATTTAGGTCTGTATGAAGCTGCCGACGCAGATTGGCTGCACCCGCCACTTCAAAACTCTTTTTAGTGTTTGCCTGCGTCATCATTCCGCAACTCCTGTACTCGGACAACTCGATGACTTTCGAAGGGTTCCGGCAATCGCCGGCACGAAACAGAGTTTGAGGTGAGCATCGTAAAATTTTACTTAAATGCTGGATTCACCATGCCAGCGGATGAATCCGTGAGCGATTGCGCCTTGGGTTTGGGCGTTATCTGTTCTGATCAGCAATCCATTTTTTCAGGAAGGAAATCTCGCTTTCCTGAGCCTTGATGATGTCTTCGGCGAGCTTTCGCAATTCCGGATCCTTGCCATATTTCAACTGGATCCTCGCCATTGCCACCGCGCCTTCATGATGCGGGATCATGCCGCGCGCGAAGTCCAGATCGGCATTGTCCGAATATCCGATCATCATCTCCTTGTGCATGGCATTATTGGCGTCTTCGAACGCCTTGGTCGACGGGGAGGCCGACTGTTGTTCAGTGCCGTGATCGCCGTGCATCGTCGAATGATCCTGCGCGTTTGCTGTTATAGCGAAAGCGCAAACGGAGATGATAGCGAGAGTGGAAGCAATAATTCTCATGGTCGGCCCCGTGGCTGGATGATGAATATTTAGAGATATGCGCCCTCCAGCAGTGGGAAGGTCAAGCCGCTTTAGAAGCCTAGCAGCTGGTTACCGGGAACCCTTGCCCCCTCGGACGGTTCTAGCTTTCATCGTCCTTGGCTGAAGGATTTTCATGGCACCGCGCTCGTTCTGGAAAGGCTATCTGAAGCTCTCGCTGGTCACCTGCCCAGTGGCGATGACGCCCGCTACAACTGAAAATGCCAAGGTGAAGTTCCACACTCTGAACCGGAAAACCGGAAATCGTGTTGTCAGCCAATATGTTGATGCTGTTTCGGAAAAACCCGTACGCGAAGGTGACGAGGTCAAGGGCTATCCGCGCGGCGAAGACGACTATGTAATGCTGGACGATGATGAGATCGACGCTGTGGCGCTGGATTCTACGCGCACGATCGACATAGAGATGTTCGTGCCGAGCGATGAAGTGGGCTGGATTTATTATGACAAACCCCACTTCCTGATACCCGATGACGAGGTGGGTGAAGAGGCCTTTTCAGTTATTCGCGATGCCATGGCCCAAACGGGCACTGTCGGTATTTCTCGGCTCGTCATGTATCGCCGCGAGCGCGCGGTTTTGCTGGCCCCCCGCGATAAGGGCATTGTATTATGGACGTTGCATTATGGCGATGAGGTTCGTGAGGAGAGTGCCTATTTTGGCAGTTTGAGCGCTGAAAAAACGGCCGCAAACGAACTGACCATGGTCAAAAAACTTATTGGCGAAAAAACAAAGCCCTGGAGCGCACAATTCGCCGAAGATCCGGTTCAGGACAAGCTGCTGGACCTGATTGAAGCCAAGAAAAAGGGCCGCAAGCCGACCCGGAAAAGCAAATCCTCCAAGGAGGAGCCAGCTTCCGGTGGCTCGAACGTCATCTCGATCATGGACGCTCTGAAAAAGAGCCTTGCGAGCGAAACCAAAAAGAAACCCGTCAAGAAATAAGCGCTATTTTCTGGATCTCGGCAGAGGCTCGGCGGCGCTGCGAAAGCCCTCCCAGGGGTCGCGCTTGCGATTGGCGACGCGAGCAGGCGCGTTTTCAATAGTGAAGCCATCCGGCTTCAGATCGCGACCAACTTCATCCCATTCCACCGGCATGGATATCGCGGCACCCTTTCGCGCGCGGGTGGAATAGGGTGCGACAGCTGTGGCATTGCGGCCGTTGCGCAGATAATCGACCAAGATCTTGTTTTTACGCTTGGATTTGGTCACGACGGACACGTAATCGTCGGGGCTGTCGGCAGCCATGGCTTCTGCCATCTGCTTGGTGAAAGCTTTGACGTCCGCCCAATCGGCCTTTGGCGTGAGGGGCGAAACGACATGCAGCCCCTTGCCACCTGAGGTTTTGACGAAGGCGGCCAGACCGACAGCCTCCAGCCTGTCTTTAATTTCGCGGGCAGCTGAACATATCCGATCCCAGGTCACACCCTCGCCCGGATCAAGATCCATGATGATCATGTCAGGCTTTTCAAGCGCTTCAACCGTCGATCCCCAAGGATGAACCTCAAGAACACCCGCTTGCACAAGGCCAATAAGTCCTTCAAATCCTTCAATTAATACAAGCGGATCCTCGCCTGGTTTGTCTTTCGGATCCTTGAAAAGTTTGATTGCTCTATTGGCGCCTTTCCAGACATGCTTTTGAAAAAAACATTGGCCGGTGATGCCTCCGGGACAGCGGAGAAGGGCGAGGGGGCGGTTGAGGATGAAGGGAGCCATGGGCCGCCAGACTTCCGCATAGTAATTGGCCAGGCCCTCCTTGGTAACGCCGTCTTCAGGCCAGTAAAGCCGGTCGGGATGGGTGAGCTTGACGCTGGATGGAAGGCTGGGCGACTTTGATGAAGTCTTTGACTTCGTTGCTTCTTTTGCCTCTTCCTTACCCACATCGGAGGCTGGCTTGTCTTCGCGCAAGCCGCGGAACGAGGCATGACGGAGATTATGATCGCCAGTCCAGCCGCGAAATTCGATTTCAGCCACCAGTTCGGGTTCGACGAACTGAACACCGCGTCGCGCGTCCGCGACGAGCTTCGCGTCGAAGGGGCTTTCTGAAATCTCTATAGAATTCAATCTCTTGAAGAGGTCCGCAGCAACCTTTCGGCTGTAACCCGTGCCGACCCGGCCGATATGTTCAAGCTTCTTTCCATTGTAAACGCCGAGCACGAGCGAACCGATCAATTTCTTGTCGACGGTGGAGGGAACATAGCCAGCGATGACAAACTCCTGCCGGCTGGAACACTTTGATTTCACCCAGCTTTTTGAGCGCCCACTGGGGTAGGGGTGGGTTGATACCTTGGAAATAACGCCTTCGAGATTGAGTTTGCAGGCGTGGGCTTTGACGGTTTCGCCTTCCTGTTCGAAGTGGTTGGAATAACGCACCGGGCCGTCATCGGCAGGAAGCAGGGTTTCGAGCAATTCCTTGCGTTCGAGCAGCTTTTTCTTTGCCGTATCTTCGCCGTTTAAGTGAATTAAATCAAAGGCATAATATGTGAAGCGATCACTGCGGCCTTCGCTGAGGTCATTTTGTAAAGCGGAGAAATCCGAGGTGCCGGTCTGGGTTTCGACCACCAGTTCGCCATCGATCAACGCCGTTTCAACAGGAAGTTTGGCAAGAGCAGTCACGATTTCCTTGCCGAATTTATGGGTCCAGTCGAGACCAGTGCGCGTTAAAAGCTTGATATTTCCGTGACTTATTCGAGCCTGCAAGCGGTAACCATCGAATTTGATTTCATGGATCCAGCGCTGGCCGGAGGGCGCTTTGGCCACCAGCGTGGCTAAAGCAGGAGATACGAAATCAGGCAGGTCGACCGCCTTGCTTGAGGCTCTTTTGCCTGTTTGGCGACGTGTTTTAGGGCTCAAATCGGGTAATTGGTCAGCCGTTTTGGGTGTTTGGCGACGCAATTTCCCCTTTTTTGACGACCATCCGGGCGCGTCTTTGGCAATTGCGGAAAGGTCGCGTCCCGTCTTCACAGAATCCGGTTTGTCTTCGAGAATATTTCCGTCTTTTTCCGGACGCGCCATTTCGTCATCGGCTTTCATCAGGAGCCAGTTGTCGCGCTTCTCGCGAGCCCGTCGCGGCATCTTGACCAGGTGCCAGCGGCCCGACAATTTTTCGCCGTCCAGCTCGAATTCCAGATGCCCCTTGGCGAGACCCTTGTGCGGATCATGAACCGGCGTCCATGTTCCGCGATCCCACAACATGACGGTGCCACCGCCATATTCGCCCTTGGGGATCGTGCCTTCGAAATCGCCATATTCCAGTGGATGGTCTTCGGTCTGGACAGCGAGGCGCTTTTCGGACGTGTCGAGCGAGGGACCCCGGGTGACGGCCCAGCTTTTTAGCACGCCGTCGAGTTCAAGCCGGAAATCATAATGTAGACGGGTGGCATCATGCTTCTGGATGCAGAAACTGTTGCCGGATTTGCCAGCCGGCTTCTTGCCGCGCGGTTCGCTGGTTTTCTTGAAGTCGCGCTTCTTGTTGTAATCTTCGAGGGCCATGGTCAGGAAGCCTTGCGCTGGGGCTCGGCCTTACGTTTGGCGGGCGCTTTGCGAGCAGGGGTTTTCTTGGCCGGCGCCTTTTTGCCCGAAGCTTCCGCGCTTTTGCGCAGCGCATCCATCAGGTCGACCACTTTTGCGGGTGGCTTGGGTTTTGCGGCCTTGAAGTCGCGACCTTCCAGCTTGGCTTTCACCAGATCGCCGAGTGCAGCCTCGTAGCGATCATGAAAGGCTTTGGGATCGAAGGCCCCGCTTTTGGTAGAGATGATATGCTTGGCGAGGTCCAACATTTCCTTATCGATCTTCAGATCGCTGATGTCGGAAAACGCATCCTTTGCAGAGCGCACCTCGTAATCGAAATTGAGCGTGGTGGCGATCAACCCGTCATCATGGGGCCGGATCAAGAGATTGCGCACCCGCCGAAACAGAACGGTTTGCGCGAAGGCTGCGGATTTGGTTTTCGCAAGGCCCTCGCGGATGAGAACAAAGGCTTGATGGGCGCTTTTATCGGCGGGTGCCAGATAATAAGGGCGGTCGAGATAAATATCGTCGATCTTGTCGCATGAAATGAAGGCTTCCACCGATAGGGTCTTGTCACTGTCGGGAACGGCGGCTGCGACTTCATCGGGTTCCAGAATGACGTAATCGCCCTGGGCGACTTCATAGCCCTTGACCTGATCTTCCTTGTCGACCGGCTTGCCGGTGTCGGAATCGGTAAACACACGGTGGACACGATGACCGGTCTTGCGGTTCAGCGTGTGAAAGGCAATGCGTTCGGAGCTCGACACTGCGGTATAAAGCGCCACCGGGCAGCTCAATGCGCCGAGTTTCAGAAAACCCTTCCAGTTCGCGCGTGGTGCCACGGGATCTACTCACTCCTACGCTATCTGTCATTTAAAGCGGCAGAAGTTGAATCGTTCCAGAGACTTGTCAGAAGCGCTTGCTGAGAAACGGCGAGCCTCGAAGGCCAAAGCGCCAGGGTTGATCGGCAGCCTTGGTGATGCCGATGCGCGGACCAGCCACCAAGTCTCCCACGCGATCGCGATGAACGAAGGTGAAGGGCGGGCGATCGAGTGTCGCACCGTCAAGTGTTACGTCGATGCCGAGCGCCTGCGCGAGTTTTCCGGGGCCGGAACAAAGCAGGCGCGGTGCCGCCATTCCACGTCGCTCGATCATGTTTTGAAGCCCGTGCGTGGGCTCGATCGCGCGCAAAAGTACAGCACTTCCCGGCAGGCAGGTGATGTTGAAACACCAATGGATTCCATAGGAGCGATACACATAAACGGTGCCGGCCGGGCCATACATCGCTTTGTTGCGCAAGGTCTGGCCGCGAAAGGAATGCGACGCCGGATCGTCCGGCTCATAGGCTTCCGTTTCAACGATGATGCCGCCGGTTTCGCCAACACCGAGATATGACCCGATCAGTTCCGGCGCGACCGTGAAAGCCGGTCGCGCGAAGAAGGCAGGATCGAGCGGACTGGCCAGATCAAACGTCCAGATTGGCGACCGAAAGGGCGTTTTCCTGGATGAAGT
>JAFAGL010000248.1 GCA_023422735.1 Pseudomonadota bacterium | reverse complement strand
GCCTGAGCCTGCGTGATCTGAAGGAAATGATGGCCGAACGCGGCATCGGCGTCGATCATTCGACGATCCATCGCTGGGCTGTCTATTTCTCGCCGGTGCTGTTGAAGCGCTTCAATCGACGCAAGCGTGCCGTCACTGGCAAATGGCATGTGGACGAGAGCCGCTTCGCCTTCAATCCTGACCCTTCTCTCAAGGAGCAGTTCGAGACAATCGCCGCCTGAATTGCGTCCGCAGAAGGACTCTCACACGCCGTCCCTGCAATTTGCAACACAACCATGCCGGCCGCCGTCTTCGATAATCTGCGCCAGCACGCGATGTGTTGTCAGAAGATCGTCCTGCGAGATGTTGCGATAAAGATAGTCTTCGCTCACCTTTGCATGGTCGAGCAGGGCTAGCAACTTGGTCTGACCGGCGTTGCTCAGCATGATCTTGCCACCTGAGCCTGATGTCAGCAGACCGAGCTCAATGGTCGAGTCCAGCGCATTCTGTGCGGCTTCGGCATCAAGCAGAAGCTCTGGAAGAAGCTCATCCAGCCTCCTGTTGGGAAACATCTGCACCGCCTTCATCAAGCGTGCTTGCATGAGTGAAAGGCCCAGGCCCGCGGTCCTGCGTCCTGCTTCAAGGCGCGATCCTACGGCGCTGTAGGCACGAACCAGCATAAGTGACAGGAGTTGGGGGTCACTTCCCGCCGGGACACGCGCAGCGGTATCCGGCGCCGCAAAGACGCGGGTGTCCGGATGGTCGACGGGTACTGCGTAGCGACCCTTTGAAAACAGGAGCGGCTGCCAATTATCCCGGTTGTGGCGCAGCACCTGACCGATCAGTATCACGTGGTCCCCACCATCAAGAGCTTGATAGCTGAGACACTCGAAACTGGCAGCAGTTCGTTTAAAGAGCGGCGAACCGCCTTCCCCCTCTACCCAATCAAGGCCCTCAAATTTTTCGGGTCCACTCTTGGAGAAGCGATTTGAAAGCTCAACCTGGCATTCAGCGAGGATATTGACCGCGAAATGCGTGCAGCGCGTGAATGCATCGAAGCTGGTGCTTTCTCGGCGAATGGACCACAAGACAAGTGCCGGGTCGAGTGATACCGCGGCGAAGGAGTTGGAAGTCATGCCGTAGACGATGCCCTCGTGCTTTGCCGTAATCACGGCAACGCCTGTGCAGAACTCGCCGAGGCTTCGACGAAACTCGCGCGGATCGTCAGAGGGAACGCCTGAAACGGCTGTCTGGCCCATAATCAACCTCCTAGCCGTTTTCAAATCCGTAGAGACGCGCCGGGTTGTCGCGCAAGATCGCATTGACCTGCGTTTCGCTGAAACCCCAGTCCGCAAGAAGGTCAATCAGACGCGCGTCGTCCGGCTTGTCATCCTCGGCATCAACAGGGTGCGGCCAGTCCGATCCCCATAACAGCCGATCGACAGAGACCGCCGCAAGCGCGTTTGGCAACCATGCAAGGTCAGCATAGTCCGGCCGTCCCACCCGCGAAACATAGGCGGCACCGGACAGCTTGACCCAGATATTCGGTTGGGCCGCAAGCCTGAGAAGCGTTTGCACAGACGGATGCCGTAGATCGACCGCCTCGGAGAAGCGGCCCATATGATCGATCACAACGGTGCACGGCAGGGATGCAATTTCGGTCTCACGATCCGCCAGTTCCATCCCGTCGAGTTGCAGCTGGATGTGCCACTTGGTTTTCGTAATTCGGTGCGCCATGACAGACAGATCGTCCCAGTCCAGCATGCCGCCGCGCATTTGATGAAACCGCAGTCCTCGCGCGCCGCCGTTCCACATCCGCTCAAGTTCGACATCATCAATGTCAGTCGGCACGGTAATGATGCACCTGCCGTCCTTGCCCAACTGCGCAACGGCCTCCATTATGCAGCTGTTGTCGAACCCGTAGGTGACAGGCTGGACAATGACAGCGCGCGATAAGCCGAGCCGCGTTTGCATGCGACGATAATCTGGAACCAGGGCATTCGGCGGAAACAGGTAGGCGCGGGGCGAAGCAGGAAAGCGATCGTCATAGATATGCATGTGGGTGTCGCATCCACCGTCAGGCACCCTGAGACGCGGTCGGGAAACTGTCTTCGTCACGCTGGTGCTCCCAAACCTAGATTTTCTCTTAAGGTCGTGCCCTCGTAGTCGGTACGATAAATCCCCTTGCGCTGGAGAAGCGGAACAACCTGGTCGGAAAAATCCTCGACGCTGCTGATATTGGTGGTCGGAGTGATGTTGAAACCGAAGCAGCCGCTGTCTCGCCACATCTGCTCCAACTGATCGGCGACCTGCTCTGGTGTGCCAACGATCTGCGTCATCCCTGTCGATGCACCGAACTTCGCTGCGGCATCTCTGACAGTTGCATCTGTTTCACCCATCATGCTGGCAAGCGCCATCAACATTCCCTGAGAGGCCTCCGTCGTGTTGTCGGCCAGACGCGAGTCCAGATCCATCTTGCTGAAATCAAGCCCCATGGTTCCGGACATTCGGCAAAGCGCCGCGTCGATCGGCACGCGCTCGGCAAGATCGCGCTGATGGCGCAGAGCATCCGCTTCCGTTCCGCCAAGCACACACTGGACGCCGAAGGTGACTTTCGGTGGAGTGGGTCGGTTTTCAGCGGCGGCAGTTTCGCGGATCTTGGTCATGAACCTGTTCATCGATTCCGCTCGCGGCTGAATCGAAAACACGACATCCGCGTGCTTCATCGCGAATTTCTGCCCACGCCCGGACGACCCGGCTTGAAACAGTACGGGCCTGCCCTGTGGCGACGGCAGTACTGGCGGCACTGCGTGGCAGCGGACATAGTCTCCGTCAAACTCGATTCTTTTGACGAGCGCGGGATCAGCGAACTGCCCGGTCTTCGTGTCCGCGATGACCGCTGCGGGATCGATCCCGTTCCAGAGTGCATAGCAGACATCCATGTATTCGTCCGCCTGGTCATAGCGCTGGTCATGGCCCAGATCGCCCAATCCGAGCGCCCTGTGCTCACCGCGCAAATGGCCGGACACGATATTCCAGCCTACACGTCCGCCACTCATGTAGTCGATCGTCGAAACGCGCCGAACGGTGGTGTACGGATGGCTGCCGGATGTCGACATCGTGACCGCCAGCCCAAGATTCTTCGTTTCCGCCAGCATTGTGGTGACCGGCGCCATAGGGTCGTGGCAGGGCCAGCAGACCGCGTATCGGACATAGTCGTCGGTGCTGTCTCGATACATGTCGAATCCGCCCGGCGTGTCGGCGAAGAAGGCGCCGTCAAAGCGGCCGCGTTCGAGTGCGCGCGCCAGACGCTTCCAGTGGTCGAAGGTTGCCAGTCCCGGTACACGCTCGTCGCCGGGTTCGGCCCAGCTGACCGCCGTGTGATTGATGGGGCTGTGCATGTAGAACCCGATCAGATGCATTTGGCTGGTCATGTTAAATCCTCTTTTAATCGTGCTTCGGTCGGCCCGAGGGGCCGGCCGGCGACATCTCGCAATGACGTTGGACCCGCGCATTGAAGATCGGTCCAGCCCATCATCCCCATCAGGAGTCCAAGCTCATGGCGCAGTCTTTTGAAGGCGCGCGAAGCGCCAGCTTCGCCGTCGGCAGCGACGGCGAACATCGCCGGACGCCCGAAAAGGGTGGCGCTGGCGCCAAGGCAGAGCGCCTTTGCAATGTCGGACGCACGCCTCACGCCGCTGTCCAGGATCAATTGCATTCCGGGTCCGACTGCTTCGGCGATCTGGGGCAGCATGTCGATCGATGCCGGCGCGGCATCCAGCTGCCGTCCTCCGTGGTTTGAAACAATTAGGCCATCAACGCCACGATCCCGGCAGCTTAATGCATCGACAGGATCGAGCACGCCCTTGACGACGAGCGGTCCGTCCCATTCCCGGCGCACCATGTCGATCAAGTCCCATGTCTGGCCGGGTGCCGGCGTCTGGGAACCATAGAGATCTGCGACGTCGTTTGCCGATGCTCCCTCACGTGCATACGGCTGCCAGTTTCGCATCATTGGGATCCCGCCAGCGCGCAGATAATCGATTGTCCAGCGCGGACGGCTGAGACCCTGGAGGATGACTTGAGGCGTCATCTTCATCGGCCTTGTGAAACCGTTTCGGTTGTTTCTTTCCCGGTTTCCGATGACCGGCGTGTCGATGGTCACGACCAGAACGCGTACTTTAAGGTCGCGCGCACGACGGATCATGTCCTTGGTGATTTCCGGATTGCGGGTACCGTAGACCTGAAACCAAGTCGTCTCCGGCGCCACTTTCATTGCATCTTCGATCGCGTCGCAACTGGCGCTGGACATCAGGTATGGAATTCCGCAGCCGGCAGCAGCACGGGCCAGCATGAGATCGGCTCCTTGCCTGAAGAAGCCCGCGATACCCATGGGAGACACCCCGAAAGGCGACTGATACTCGTTGCCGAACAGCGTGACCTTCTGGTGACGGTTTTCGACATCGACCAGATAGCGCGGCAGAAGCGTGTATCTGGCAAAGGCGGCGCGATTGCGCTCGATCCCAGCCTCGCCATCGACGCCGCCGTCGATGAAGTCGAAGGCAATTCTGGGAAGGCGCCGCCTCGCGTGCGTCGCCATGTCCTCCAGATTGACAGCTTTCATGTAGACCCTGCTTTCACTATCAGGCGCAGTCAGTTGCTGCGCTGCCAAGGTCGAGCGGCGGCAATGAAGTCGACGCCGCTCGATGATCGATCACTTGCCCAGAGCATCACGCACTGCTGCGAGAGCTTGCGGAATATCGGCATCGTCACCGTTGGCCCAGGTCGCCCAGTAATCGGTCGCCCAGTCCTTGCTGTAACGTGCGATGTCGTCAGGCGACGCCTTGACGACCGTCAGTTCCTTGGAGAGCTCTTCCAGGGCAGACAGATTTGATGCACGGCGTGCATCGCTGATGATCGTCTGCTGCTCGGCCGACACGGCATCAAGAGTCGTCCTGACCTCAGGCGTCAGCCCGTCGTAAAGCTCGCTGTTGATCATCACATATTCGATCGCCCCGTGCGGATCTGCAAGGTAGATCCAGTCGAGGAACTCCGTCCATTTCGAGCCAAGGATGTTCGCTGACCCGGTGAACACGGCGTCCACGACGCCACGATGCATCGCTTCGGGCACTTCAGCCGTGGTCAAGGTCACAGGCGCACCTCCGAAGTGGCGGATGAGATTGCCCTGTTCAGGGCTGGAGCCGCGCGCATTGCGACCCTTCAGATCCTCAAACTGCTTCAGGGGCTCGCCGCGGCCATAGGCATTCTGCGGCCAGTTCTCACCGGTATACATGAGCATCCGGCAACCTTGCGTGGCCAGCTTCTTGTCGATGAAAGGCTTCAGAGCCGGCATCGCGCGGTTGGCGTCTTCTTCGGTCCTGATCAGGAAGGGAAGGCCCGGAAGTGCTGCGATCTTCGTCGTGCCCGCGATAAAGCCCTGATATCCGAGGGCCATCTGTACCTGCTGCTGCCCAAGCACCGAGACGGCTTCGGTGGCGCCAAACGGCAATTCCCCCGCCGGCCGCACAGTGATGTCGAGTTCGCCGCCGGTCTTCTCCCTCACGGCATCGGCATAGACTGAATACAGCTTGGTCAGCGAGTGACCCGCCCCATAGTAGATCGTCAGATCCCATTTCTGCGGAGCGGCCCATGCACGGCGACCGCCTGAGGCAGTCACCAGACCAACAGCTG
>JAFAGL010000028.1 GCA_023422735.1 Pseudomonadota bacterium | reverse complement strand
ATATTATCGACGGCCCCGATCTGTTGCGGATCACCGAAACTGAACTGCTGGTGCCACTGGACCGGCGCGCGCAACTGATGATTCTCGATGCGGCAAAGCGCGTTTCGCTTGTCACCGCCGTCAGCCCGCGCGCGGCGGTCGATCTGGCTTATGTGATTTTCGAGGCCGGACGGCTCATTCGTCGCCTGGCCGATCTTTACGGCTGCCGCCCCGGTACGCTGGGCTTTGTCCGTTTGGCGCGCGACGTTCTCGCCCATCTGGCCGTTACGGGAACCGTCGCATTCGGCGACAGCCTGGTGCAGCAATTGGTGGGTCAAGGGCTTGCGGCGCGTTTATCCGCCCGGTTGGGTGAAGGTGTTGTCAACGGCATGATGACGGCGCGCATTGGATTGGCTGCGATGGAAACCGTTCGCCCCTTGCCTTTCAATGCCGTAAGAAAGCCCGGCATCAGCGATTTTCTCAGCGCTCTGACTGCGTTTGCGCGGGCAAGAAATGGCGAAGGCGAGGCGGACAAGAAAGGCTGATCAACCGAAACTCGACAGAACGGCTACGAAGCATTAACCATTCGGCGTCATGGTTAATGCGACCGATCCAGCCCTTGTGTCCTGACTGGTAGCCTTCGATGAAATCTATTCTCGCTTCCGCCGTCCTGGCGGCCACAGTTCTCATGTCCGCAGCCCCTTCGACCGCTTTCGCGGCCGACAAGGACAAGGAATTCTTTCAAGGCGTCCAGGGCGAATGGGCGGGTGCGGGTGAAGTCGTTGCCGGCAAATACAAAGGCACGAAGTTCAATTGCACCTTTACCGGTTCGAGCCATGCGCAGAAGGTCGGTATGGCGCTGGATGGCGGCTGCCGCGTCGGCATGTTCACGCAAAACATGTCCGCCCGCTTCGAACGCAATGGCAAAACCTATTCAGGCAGCTTTCTCGACGGCGCCAAAGGCAAGGGTCTCGACGTGACCTCCGGGAGCGTGAGTGGCGGCAAGGCGGTTTTCGGCCTTCACCGTTCGCAGCTGCGCGGCGCGATGCTGGCGCGCCTCGCCGATCAGAACACGATGAACATCACCGTTTCCGTGCGGGTCAACGAGGATATGGTTCCCGTGATCGGCATGAACCTGAAACGTGTCGACAGCACGGCCGTCGGCGCCATCGCCAAGAACTAGAGAGGAACGGCTCTAAAGCTCTTCCAACGCCCAATCCGGCCCGGCGGCTGCAATTGCGATGCCGCCGCGATCGAGATCGCGCGCGAGATCCTTCACGCGCGCTCCAGCGAGCATCATATCGGGCGCGATTTCGCTGAGCGGGACCATGACGAATGCCCGCTCGGCCATACGCGGATGGGGGATCTGAAGCCCTTCTTCATCCAGCGTCTGGTTGTCGAACCACAGAATATCCATGTCGATGACGCGTGGACCCCAGCGCTCTGCCCGCACACGCTTGAGCCGCCGCTCCGTTTCCAGACACAGGTCGAGCAGCTGACGCGCGGACAACTGCGTTTCCACTTTCGCAACGGCATTCAGGAAATCGGGCTGATCGAGTTTGCCCCAAGGTGGCGTCTTGTAAAGCGAAGAAACCTGAACCACACGGCAGGCCGGATCCTCGTTCAAGAGATGCAGAGCCTCGCGCATCGCCTGACGCGGATCACCCAGATTGCCGCCTAAACCGACAAACGCCTGATGCATCAGCCTTGAGGCCAGCAAACGGTCACTTCGACATAATCGAGCACGCCGGGAACAGGCGCATTCGGCTTGCGCACGGTGATTTCCGTTCTGGTGACTTGCGGAAAGCGGCTGACAAGGGCCTTGCCGACCTCCATGGCAAGCGCCTCGATCAGAAAACGGCGCGCGCCGGTGATAATCTCCTCGATCACCGTGAAGGCAACACCATAATCCACGGTTCTTTCAATGGAATCAGCCGCGACCGCATCCGCGGCATCGACGGTCAGCACCGCGTCGACATAAAAGCGTTGCCCCAGGCGCTCTTCTTCGTCCATCACCCCGTGGCGGGCAAAGAAAGCGCAGTTCTTCATTCGGATTACATACATCACGCATCGCGCTCTGGTTTCGGCTCGGCTTGAAGCATAGCATCAGCAATCGCAAGTGCGTCCTTGTTCATTGCGACATCATGCACCCGGAAAAGAACAGCGCCCTTCGTTCGAAGCAGAACGCTGGTCGCAGCCGTCGCGGCGTCGCGGTCTGCCGCCTCCCGACCCGTCACGGTGCCCAGAAAGCGCTTTCTCGATGTGCCGACGAGGAGCGGAAAGCCCAAGCCGTGCAATTCATCGAAACGATTCATCAAGCCGAAATTGAGCGCTGGCGTTTCCTTGCCAAAGCCGAACCCCGGATCAAGCACGATCTGTGCATCGGCAACCCGTGCGGCTCGGGCAATGGACAGGGATTGCGTCAGGAAGGCGAACTGATCGGCAATAACATCTGCCAGGGCTTCGCGCTGGCGATTGGTGTGCATGACAACGAGGCCAGCCCCGGTGTGCGCGGCGATTGCGGCAATATCCGGTTCGCGTTGAAGGCCCCACACATCATTGACGATATGCGCGCCAGCCTCGATCGCAGCCCGCGCCGTTTCGGCCCGATAAGTGTCGACCGACATCAAAACACCGAACCGTGATGCGATTGCCTCGATCACCGGAAGAACACGCCGACGCTCTTCCGCGGCGCTCACCGCTTCGGCACCCGGACGGGTGGATTCTCCTCCGATATCCAGGATATCGGCACCCTGCCCGATCATCGTTTCAGCTTGTGCCAGCGCCGCATCGAGCCCGGTAAAGCGCCCGCCATCCGAGAAACTGTCGGGCGTGACGTTTAAAACGCCCATGATGCGCGCGTGCGAACCAAGTTCCAACACACGGCCATGCGCCAACTGCCAGACAAACGGAGAAAAAAGGTCGCTCGAAGCCATGATACCGCTATGCGGCGATCGCAACATGAATGCAACGCTTCCCGATTGCTTTGCATCACCCGCCGCCCGCTCATTGCCTGTTAACTGCCGACCGGTCATGGTCGAGATGAAACGGAGCGCATGCGCGATGAAACAGCTTTTGAAGCAGATGGTTCTTGCCGGCGTGGCGATCACCGCAGTTCCGGTCGTCGCCGAGGCCGCCTCGATGGTCAAAAGCTACAGCTATTTCAACATTCGCGGCGGCACGCTTGAAGAGCTGGAATCAGAGCTTTCCAAGCGCGGCCCCCAGATGAAGGGCGCGAGCCGACGGCATCCCGGCGCAACCCAGATGGAGTTCACTTCAAAGGTCGGATATGCCGAAAAGAACGGCCGCTGTTATATCGCCAAAGCGCATGTGACGGTGAAGGCGAAGGTGATCTTGCCACGCTGGAGAACGCCGCGACGCGGAGACCAGGACACGCGATTAATCTGGAATACCTTGTCTGCCGACATCAAGCGGCATGAAGAAAGCCATGTAATTATTGCGAAAAACCATGCGCGCGAGCTTGAGCAGGCAATTCTCAAGCTCGATCGATCCAAGACATGCCAGGAAGCGCAGGCCAGGGTTCAGAAAGCGACTGACACGGTTCTGGCCAAGCATGACCGGGAACAAGCGCGTTTCGACCGCATCGAAGGGATCAACTTCGAAAGCCGCATTATGAGATTGCTGCAAAACCGCCTTGAGAAGATGTGACGGACAATCAGCCCTGGCGTTCCGGCACATGGACCGTCAGCCCTTCCAAGGCATCGCTGACGGTGATCTGGCATGACAATCGCGAGTTCGGACGAACATCATACGCGAAATCGAGCATGTCCTCTTCCATCGCTTCCGGCTCGCCAACCGCTTCGGTGAAGGCCTCATCGACATAAATATGGCACGTCGCACACGCGCAGGCGCCGCCACATTCGGCTTCAATGCCGGGCACGTTGTTGCGCAAAGCCGCTTCCATGACCGTCGAGCCATTTTCGGCCTGCAGATCGAAACGGGTGCCGTCAAAGGCAACGAAGGTGATAGCGGTCATTATTTCATCCAGCAATTCAGTATCCTGCGAATGCAGCGCATGGGCGATTGTGTCAACGCGGCCAGAACGCGCAGTTCTTCAAGGCGGTTCACGCATAAGGCTCACTTAAGACGGGGTTTGCCACTCTTGCGCCGCAATTCAGCGACCGGCCGTTAATATTTATCCACCGCTGATGCGTGACAGGAATCCAGGAAATCCGCCGATTTCAGGCCCACGAAACGCCTCGCGTTAACCTTGTGTTTAAACTTTTACACTTTCGGCGCGATCTCGGTTCCCATTGTTTGAAGCTGTGGATACGATGAAAGCTTGGATACGAGGGTCGTTTGTCGCCGTCAAAGGCACAGCGCCGTTTCGAGTAGCGTACAGGGTAGCGTCACATGGCTTTAAAAGTGAATTCCAGCCGCCAGCCTGAGCCCGCCATCGAGGATGAGGATATGAGTCGCGAGCTTGAACAGGCTCTCGAGCTCGATCTCGACAACGATGATTTCGATATCACCAACTCGATGGAAGATCTGGAAGCCCAGATTTCCCAGGCCGCTGAGGAGCTCGCACGCGAAGGACGCGGCGAAGACAGTGAACAGCCGAGAGCTTCCGAAAGCGCTACACCTGAAGACGCGCCTGCAGAGAACGAGCAGGACGAAGGCGAAATGCAGTTCGACTCGATTGCAGGTGCGACCGAGGACGATACGCTCAATTTAGACGAAGCACTTCTTTATTCCGGCGCTCACGCTGTTGCAGCCTCCGCAGCGCCTGCCGCAAAGGAGCCGGAACGCGCCGCCAAACCCGCCGAACCTATCCAGGCGGCCAATGTCGAACCTGCCGCAGCGCCTCTTTCGCGCACCCCGGACACCGCGCAACCGGCTTCGCCGCAATTCGCGCCGGCCAATGACGACCGTTTCAAGACGCGCGGCACCGCCATCGACACCTATCGCGAACGCCGCCCTTCCCGCGCCGGCTATTGGGCTGCAACCATTTTGTCGACCGCATGGGTCGGAGGCGGCGCATTGCTTGCCAACGCACTTTACGGGCCGGGCATCTGGCAGCCTGCATCTTATCCCCAGATACTCGCCAATCCGTCGGTGATCGGCCTTGCAGCCGGAACGGTTCTACCGGTGATGCTTTTCTGGGCCTTCGCCGTGATGACCCGTCGCGCACAGGAAATGCGCATTGCGGCAGAATCGATCTCGAATGTCGCGCGCCGTTTGGCCGAACCCGAAAGCACGGCGCAGGATCGCGTGATGATGGTCGGTCAGGCCATCCGCCGCGAAGTCACCGCCATGGGTGAAGGCATCGAGCGCACGCTGGCTCGCGCGGTTGAACTTGAAACGCTGGTTCACACCGAGGTCAACGAGCTCGAACGGGCTTATTCCGAAAACGAAACGCGCATCCGCTCGCTGGTCGACGGCCTTGGCGCGGAGCGCGAAGCGGTTGTCAGCCATGCCGAGCGTGTTCGTGCGTCCATAGCAGGCGCGCATGAGCAACTGAAAGGCGATCTGGATCAGGCGGGCACTCTCATCAGCGGCAATATCCGCGATGCGTCCGCCGCGCTCAGCGCCTCGTTGACCGATTCGGGTGAAAGCCTGCTCGCCCGCTTCAACGACCGTGGCGAAGAAGTCAAAACCGCGATCGACAGCCGGATCGACACAATTGCCGACCGCATCACGACTTCGGGCGAGGCATTTGCCAGCCTGCTCGATACGCGCATCGCTTCGATCGGCGAGCAGACGGAAGGTGCAAACCGCACCCTTTCCGACATGCTGGACGAGCGCACCAATGGCATCGTTTCCCTGCTGGGGGGCGCAACACGCGCGCTTTCGGAAGAAATCGAACTCAAGCTCGGCGGCATCGAAAAGACGCTTGCCGAACGCGGCCAATCTTTGATCGGCGCATTCGAAACCCGCGCCGAAGCGCTGGACAGCAATGCCGAACGCTTGAATACGGCGCTTGAAGCGCGCGCCCGCGCAATCAACGAAACTCTGATGGCGCGCACCAAGGATATTGCCGGAGCCTTCAGCGGCGGCAAGCAGGACCTGATCAATGTAATCGACGAAGGCAAGGCGCGCATCGGATCCGAAATGGCGGATCTCGTCTTGTCGACTTCGACCATGCTGGACACGCGCGCCGCCGACTTTACCGGCCGGATCGCCGCCACACGCGACGAATTGACTGCAAATCTGGACGACGATCTGCGCAAGCTGGAAGAAGCCCGCGCGAAGATCGACAATTCCCTGGGCGATGCACGCGCTGCCCTTTCGCTCGCCACCGACAATACCCGCTCGGCCATCGAAGACGCACTTGGCGACGCCACTGCGCATCTCGATGCTACGCTCGGCAGCGCTTCGACACGCTTGTCGGATCTCGTGCGCGAAGCCGCAACAACGGTGGAAGGCCAGTTCCGCTCCGGCGAAGTGGCGCTTGGCTCAACCTTGAACGGAGCAACCGACCGAGTTGAAAGTGCGATCGGTGACGCGACCACGCGCCTCGACACGCTGATCCGTGAAGCGGCCGAAGCCGTTGAAGCCCGCTTCCGCGCTGGCGAAAGCTCGATCGACGCCACGCTTGCCGGCACCGGCGACCGCGTCGAAGCGGCCATCAGCGAAGCTGCATCGCGTTTGCAAGAAACTTTCCACACCGGCGAAGCCAATATCGCCAACAGCCTGCATGGCTCGGACGAACGCGTTGGCGCATCAATCGACAACGCGGTGATCCGCTTGCAGGAAACCTTCAAGGGCGGCGAATCTGCCCTTGGCGCTTCCCTGGGCGACGCTTCGACGACGCTCGAAAGCGCTTTGCGCGAAGGCCGCGAAGCCCTCGACAAGTCGCTGGGCGAAGCCACCTCGACCTTCGATATTCGTGTCGGCGACGCGCGCACAGCGCTTGAAGCGACGCTGGGTGCGGCTCGCGAAGGCATCAATCTCTCGGTCAACGAGCATGCCCGTTCCATCGCTGCGGCTGTGGAAGAACAGGAACGCAAATTTGCCGAAAACCGCGATCGCCTGAGCGATATTCTGGACTCCGACCTGCAACGCATTGCCGAAGCCCGCTATGCCGTCGACCGCATGGTCACCGAGCAGATCCGTGGCTTCGATGAAGGCCGCGAAAAGCTGACCCAGGCTTTGGCCGACGATCTGCAGCGCTTCGCCGAGCAGCGCACCCAGGCTGATCTCGCGCTTGGTTCGCATGTCGACAAGCTCGCCGAAGGCCGTGCGGCCTTGTCGCGCGCCATTGAAGACGACCTCACGCGTTTGGCGGAAGTGCGCGCCGAAATCGACTCCGCCGTTTCCAACCATGTCGGCAAATTGGCGGAAGGCCGCTCCTTCCTGTCGCGCGTCATGAACGACGACCTGGCAAAGCTCGAAGAAACGCGCGCCACGCTGGAAGAAGCCATTCAAGGTCATCTCCAGGCGCTTTCCCAGAGCGGGACCGATGTCGCGCAAAGCTTTGCCGCGAGCCGCAACGCGATCGAGGACATTCTCGCAACCGGAAAGAACGAGCTCAGCGATGCGCTTGCAACCAGTGCCGCAGGCGTTTCCATTGCACTGACCGCCGATGCAGAACGCCTGGACGAGGCATTCCGGCACCATACGGGCGTGATCGAAGAACGCACACGGACGATGGAAAGTGCTCTTTCCACGGGGATCGACAATGTGCGCGGCACATTGGAACGCAGTGCCGGCGTGGTGGCTGGCGCGTTGCGTGACCGGCTCGTCGAAGTCACCTCGACGCTGCATGAAGAAGCTGACAAGGCATTCGTGGATGTCGACCGCCGCATTGCCGACCGCGTGGCCGCCTCGGCAGCCCAGCTCAGCGAACGCGCCGAAGGTGTGGCGCGAGTCTTTGCAGACGCAGACCAGATGGTTCAAAACCGTGCGATCGAAAGCAGCACGCATCTTTCCGAACAGGCGGCTGCCATTGCCCGCATTCTCGATGAAGCCGACGAACGCCTGCGCCGCAGCGCCGAAGACAGCGGCGAGCGTCTCGGCACGAAGATCGGTGAAGCCAGCGTGCAGATCGGTGCGCGTACCGACGAGATCATACAGGCATTCGCCGATGCAGATCGCTTGATCCGAACGCGCACGGAAGAAAGCGCCTCGCATCTGACGAGCCGGGCCGCCGCGATTACCACTGCTTTGGAAGAAGCCGACCGCAGATTGCGCGAGCGCGCCGAAAACAGCGGCGAGCTCCTTTACGCCAAGGTTGGCGAAATCAGCGACAATTTCGGCAAGATCGACGAGCAGTTGTCGGCCCGCTTCGCCGAAGGCGGCAACCAGCTTGCGGCTCACGCCGAAGAACTGGCGCGCGCCATTGTCGATGCAGACCAGCGCATTGCGGCACGCTTCAACGACAGCACGGCACAGTTGCGCGAACGCAGCGAGGGGATCGAGGCCGTGTTGGCCGAAACCGATCGCCGCATCGCCGAGCGGATCGCCGCCAACGACCGGTCATTGCAGGAACGCGGCGAAGAGATCGCGCGGATCCTTGGCGATGCGGATACGGCGCTTGCGGCACGCTTCGAAGGTACAACCAGCGCCTTGCGGGCCCGCGCCGACGAGTTGGGCAATATCCTCGAACAAGCCGATCAACGGCTTGCCGAACGTGTCGCAGGCTCTGACCAGAGCATTCGCGAACGCGCCGAGGAGATCACCAGCGCATTTGCGGATGCGGACCAGCGGATCGCGGACCGTGTCGCCCAAAGCAGCGGATTGCTGGCGGCACGCGCCGACGAGATCGTCAACACGCTGGCCGACACGGATCGGCAGTTGGCCGCACGGGCCGACAATGCAGCCAAGGCGTTGCTTGCAAAGATCGACGAGATCTCGCAGGCCTTCGAGGCCAATGACGGACGCCTTACCGGTCGTGCGGAGGAAACCGCGGCCATGCTTTCCAGCAGGGCAACCGAACTGGCGGAAATTTTCGCCGAAGCCGATCGCCGGATCGCAGACCGTTCCGCACAAACATCGGAACTCATGGATGGCCGCGCGCAGGCTTTGGAAGCGGCACTCGGCCAGGCCGACCGCCGCTTGACCTCCAGCATGAGCGCGCTGGCAGACCGCGTTGGCGAACAGCTCGGCAATATCAACGAACGTCTCGAAGCCGGTGCCGATACGATCGGCAGCAAGCTGGGCGAACAGGTCGATGCGGCGGAAGCGCGGCTTTCGGCAAGTGCTGCCAAACTGGCGGATACGTTCAATGCCGTGAACGCGCATATCGGCGAGCAGACCGGTGAAGCCGCGCAGGTCATCGAACGGCATTCACGCGATCTGAGCGCCATGCTTGCGCATCGCTCCAACGAGATCGCCAAGCTGTTGAACGAAACGGCCGCACCTTTGGTTGAGCGTTTCGCGGCGAGCGGCAGCGAATTGCAAACGACGCTCGAAGACGTCACGGATCAGGCTGCAGAAAAGCTGCGCAAAGAAAACGCCGCTCTGGTGGAAGCCCTGGCGAACCGCACAGCCGAAACCTTGTCGGCGGTGGAAGGCGCACGTAATTCGCTGAGCGACGGCGTCAACGAATTGATCGAAAAGCTCGGCTCCTCCAACTCGCGCCTCGGACAGTTGGTGGAAGCGGCCACGACCAACCTTGCCAATATCGACGAGAAGCTTGCCGGCACGACGCAGAATTTCGCCAATACGACGGAACGTGCGGCCCAGACCTTTGCAAGCTCGGCTCGGTTGATCGACGCCAATGCCGGACGCCTGACCGAACTGTCATCCAGCACACTGAAGGACATCGCAGCGATCGCGCATCGCTTCGACGAGCACGGAAAAGTGCTTTCCAGCGCTTCGGAACTGCTCGGTTCCGCACAGGGCAATCTGGCTTCGACGCTGGACGATCGCCAAGCCGCGCTTGAAGAACTAGCCGTCGGCCTCGTCAAGAAGTCAGAAGACATCGAGCGGACCATGCGCTCCTTCGAGGATCTCGTCGGCAAAGCTCTGGAACGCGCCGAAGGCCGTACGCGCAGCTCGACGGACCAGATCCGCACGGCGATTTCGGATGTGGTGGAATCGGCAACGCAGCGTTTTGCCGATGCAACTTCCGAGATGAAAAAGACGGCTGAAACGATCCGGGCCGATCTCGAAGACACCCGCTCGCAGTTGAAAAAGGGCGTGCTCGAACTGCCGGAAGAAACCAAGCAGTCGACCTCTGCCATGCGCCGGGCAGTGAGCGAGCAGATCAACGCGTTGAAGGAACTGTCTGACATCGTCGCGAAGTCGGGCCGCACATTCGACGCTTCTGCCCGCCAGGCACCGCGCCCGGCAGCGCAGTTGTCGGCCCCAGCACCAGCACCAGCACCAACGGCACCTGCCAGACCGGCTGCTCCGGCGCAGGCTGCACCGGCTGCGACGCTGACGGCACCGGCACCCGTGCGGGTAGAGCCTGCCCGACCTGCGCAGGCACGCGATGCCGGTCAGCAGCAAGGCGGCTGGGTTCGCGACCTGTTGCGCGGCGCGTCTTCCGAGCAGACGCCGTCTGGCCAGGCCGCAGCCAAGCGGCCGGCAACGCCGGAACGCACCCCGCTTCACGTCGTGGAATCGCTGAACTCCCTTTCGGTGGATATTGCACGCGCCATCGACCATGAAGCGTCGATCGAGTTGTGGGAGCGCTACCGCAAGGGCGAGCGCAACGTGTTCACGCGCAGGCTCTACACGCTGAAGGGTCAGCAGACCTTTGACGAAATCCGCCGCAAATATGAAGGCGACTCCGAGTTCCGGCAGGCCGTCGATCGCTATTGCAACGATTTCGACAAGCTGTTGGCGGACGTGACAAGAAACGACCGCGACAACATGATGGCGCAGACCTATCTTTCGTCGGATACCGGCAAGGTTTACACCATGCTCGCACATGCAAGCGGGCGGCTGCGGTAATTCGATCCGTGGTT
>JAFAGL010000317.1 GCA_023422735.1 Pseudomonadota bacterium | reverse complement strand
GGATAGCTGTCCACAATCTCGGCAAGCCCCTGTTTCATGACATTCGCCTTGCGCGAAACCTCATCGAGGAAGCCTTCTTCGAGAACGACGTCGAGAACGGCATTCCCAACGGCCATGGCAAGCTGGTTGCCGCCGAAAGTGGTGCCATGAACGCCAGGCACCATGCCCGAAGCTGCGTCATCCGTGGCAAGGCATGCGCCGACGGGGAAGCCGCCGCCAATACCCTTGGCGATCGCCATCAGATCAGGTGTCACGCCCACGCGCTGATATGCAAACAGCTTGCCGGTGCGGCCGATGCCGGTTTGCACCTCGTCGAAAATCAACAGGATGCCATGCTCGTCGCACAGCGTCCGCAAAGCCTGCAAAAACGCTTGCGGCGCCAACCGAATGCCACCTTCGCCCTGGACCGGCTCGATCAGAATGGCGGCGGTTTGTGGTGTGAGGGCCGACTTCACGGCTTCGAGGTCATTGAAAGGCACCTGGTCGAACCCTTCGACCTTCGGCCCGAACCCTTCCAGATATTTGGCTTGTCCGCCGGCTGCGATGGTGGCCAGCGTCCGGCCGTGAAACGCCCCTTCGAACGTCAGAATGCCGATCCGTTCAGGGTTGCCCTTCGCAAAATGATAGCGGCGCGCGGTCTTGATCGCGCATTCCAAGGCTTCGGCGCCGGAATTGGTGAAGAAAACACGGTCCGCGAAGGTTGCATCCGCCAGCCGTTCCGCCAAACGGTCCTGTTCAGGGATCTCGTAGAGATTGGACGTGTGCCAAAGCCGCGCGGCCTGTTCGGTCAGAACCTGAACCAGATGCGGATGCGCATGACCGAGTGAATTGACCGCGATACCGCCCGCAAGATCGAGATATCGGTCGCCGCTTTTCGTTACAAGCCAAGAGCCCTCGCCGCGTTCAAAAGCAAGCGGGGCCCGCGCGAATGTATTGAAAAGCGCAGATCCGGTCATTCTCTCCACTCCGCATGAAACAGCGGGCGACACCGATGGCCCCGCCGTTGCAGAACTAAAAAAGCCGCCCCCAGGGCGGCCGTGCACGGCCAATATTGGAGTTTTCCCCTTCGAAGTCAACGCAAAGACGCGACGGAAGCCCTTAACGACTCAGAGTGCGGCGACGTGCTGCCCCCGGCAGATTGTGCGGGGCTTGTGCCACCGCGTTCAAGCTGGGGAAAAACGAGAAAACTGATTCGGCTTTCGTCGTGGACTCTTGTCAGCGAGTCGCGCGACCACTAGTTTGGGGGCTACGCGATAACAACATTTCGTGCGGCGTACCTAATCACCGGGCACATGTAGATCGTTCATCCAGTCGAATGGCTGGACGGATGAGGGATTCGGTTGCCGCGCCGTCAAACGGAGCGTGGAAACATGAACTGGACAGACGAGCGGGTCGAGCTGCTTAAGAAATTATGGGCCGAAGGCCTGAGTGCAAGCCAGATTGCTGCCCAACTCGGCAATGTCAGCCGCAATGCGGTGATCGGCAAGGTGCACCGGCTGAAGCTTTCCAGCCGCGGCCGCGCAACGGCTGCCCCAGCCGCCAAGAAGAAGGTGGCGCCTGCTGCCAGCGCGCCGATCCAGAAGGCAACCGTCACCGCAGCTGCCCGCCCGACACCTGCACCGCAGCGGATCGTCACGGCGTCGGTTGGCGCCAACGCTCTTCAGATGCAATTCGATGCGGAACCTGTCGCCCAGCAGCAGCTGCGCCCGACCAGCGATGTCGTGGTGCCGATTTCACGGCGCCTGCATCTGGTGGAACTCAGCGAGCGCACCTGCAAATGGCCGAATGGCGATCCGCTTTCGGAGGATTTCAGCTTCTGCGGCAATGACTCCAAGGATTCGGGGCCTTATTGCAGCTACCATTCGCGGGTTGCCTTTCAACCTGTGGCCGAGCGTCGTCGCGCGCGCTGATTTTCAGGTTCCGCTATTGCGATAGCGGTGCTACATTTCTTTTCAAGCCGGTACGCATATGCGCGCCGGCTTTTTTGTGCTCGCAATGTAACAGTTGAAGCGTTGAAAATCGCCGCTGAACTTTTGGACATTCTCAATCCAGCCAGCTGCCGTAGTGTGGTCCGGGGATCAGACGGCGGGGGGCGTCTAAATGAAGAACATCCTGATCTTGTCATGCGCTTTGTTGGCGTGCGGCGCGGCGCCAGCTGTTGCTGAGGATGCTGGTTTTCTGGGGGGCATTCAGTTCGACAAGAACGCCGACAAATCCGAAATTCGGATCGGCGGTGGCGCTTATGATGCCGGACCGTTCACGCCGGATTCCTTCAGCGGCGGCGTCGTCAATGGCGAGTTCCTGTTTCCCAGTTTCGATGTTCTGGCGGGGATCGGCTCCCCTCGTCCCTATATCGGTGCCGACATCGCCATTTCCGACCACCCGATCCATGTTCTTTATGCCGGCCTCAACTGGCAAGCTTATCTGACGCAGCGCATTTACCTCGGCTTCAGCCTTGGCGGTTCCGTCAACAGCGATTCCAAACGTACGAATGATGCAGGAAGCGAGCGCGATCTGGGCTCACGCGTGCTCTTCCATCTGCAGGCCAGCGCCGGTTTCGACATCACCGAGAACCTGGGCGCCGAAGCCTTCCTCAATCATTTTTCCAACGCCAACCTCGCCAGTTCGAACGATGGACTGGAGTCGGCAGGCGTTCGGTTGACCTGGCGTTTCTAAAGCATCAACCCAAAAAAGCAGCATCCGCTTTGCGGGCAAGCCCGATGCTTCACCGATAGGCTGCAGCGTCCTTTGTGCGTCCCTGTCGGCTGGAAAACTGGTTGGACGGGCGCGCAAGTCCAAGGCGGCTGCGAAGCGTGCCGCTGCCATATTCGGTTTGCGCCACGCCGCGTCGCTGGAGTTCCGGCATGACGTTGCGCATGAAATTCGTCCAGTCGCGCGGCAGCAACGGAAACATCAGGTTGAACCCGTCAGCGGCACCCGCGCGAAACCAGGCCTCCATCTCGTCGGCCACGTCCTGAGCTGTTCCGGCAAACATCGGCACCGAACCCGTATTCGCGATCTTGTGCGCGAGTTGGCGGATCGTCAGGCCGGAATTGGCTTCTTCCTTCACAAGCTTGAGCCAGGTTCGCCACCCGTCGAATCCGGCTTCGTGCGGAAGGTCTGGTAGCGGCCCGTCCGAAGGAAAACGACTGAGGTCAACGCCCGCCCAGCTGGAAAGAAGGTCGATGCTGACTGCATCGAGCATCAGCGCTTCCAGTTCGGCCTGCCTGTCCCTTGCCTGCGAGCGCGAGCCGGCAACGATCGGCAATATGCCGGGCATAAGCTTCACAGCATTCGCCGAACGGCCTGATGCTTCAGCCCGACGTTTGAGATCGGCTCGATAGGTCTGGCCGTCTTCGATTGTTTTGACAACGGCGAAATGGATGTCCGCATAACGAGATGCAAGCTGTTTGCCAGCCTCGGAGGAGCCCGCCTGCACGATAACGGGATGGCCTTGCGGGGGACGCGATATGTTCAAGGGTCCCTTGACCTGGAAATGCGTGCCGCGATGATCGATGTTGTGGATCTGGTCGGGCTGGGCGAACAGGCCGGTTGCCTTGTTTGCAACCATCGCACCGTCTTCCCAACTGTCCCAAAGCGCTTTCGTGACCTGGAGAAACTCGTCGGCACGCTGATAGCGCTGTCCATGCTCGGCATTGGCATCGCGGCCGAAATTGCGCGCCTCTTCCGTCAGCGCTGATGTCACCACATTCCAGCCGACACGACCGCCACTGAGATGATCGAGCGAAGCGAACATGCGTGCGAGCGAATAGGGCTCGCTGTAGGAGGTTGAAGCGGTAACGAGGAAGCCGATATCCTTCGTGGTCGCAGCCAGCGCCGCCACCAGTGTCAGCGGCTCCAAACGCGCATTGGCGTAATGGGCCACACCGCTGGGATAGCTGTCCCAGATTCCCAGATGGTCGGCGATGAAGATCGCGTCGACCTTGGCCGCTTCGGCAAACGTCACGAGCTCGCGATAATAGTCCAGATGCAGGATTTCATCTCCTGACGGCGCGCTCGGGTGCCGCCACGACATGCGATGATCGCCTTGCGGGTTGAAGAAAAATGCCGAAAGGATCATCGTTTCGCCGCGCATCGCTTATTCGCTCCAATCACTTCAAACAGTTTGCCAATGGCGTCGCGGCAAGCAGATTGTCAGGAAAGCCAGCATGTACCCGATATGCGATCTTTGTCGACAGGTCGCGTGTGCGGCCTTAAACCGGAACCCATGATCGTTTTTGCCAAGGACACGGATCAGTCGAATGCCCGTTGAACTCTTGAACAAGCGTCCGAACGGCGCATTGCCGGTATATCTCGTCAATAAGAAGGGCTCCGACGATACATGGCCTGCTTCCGCGCGTGAATGGGCGAAACTCCATGATTTCTCCGGTGAAGCCGGCCGCGTTCTGTGCTTTCCAACCGATAATGGCAGGTTGGGCGGCGCGCTTTGCGGCATGGGTCACCATGAAGATGGTGGACTGACCCCACTTGCGAGCGGCGCTTTGGCAAAAGCGTTGCCGGCAGGCGACTGGTATCTGGCGGAAAGCGGTGGCGATCAAACACTGGCCACGCTTGGTTTTCTCCTCGGCGGATATTCCTTTACGCGCTATAATAAAAAGTCGACCCGCGAACTACGTTTGGCAGCCGACGAAGCAGTCGACGGCACGCATTTGCGCAATGTCGCGGATGGCGTGTTTCTGACCCGCGACCTCATCAACACCCCGACCAGCGATATGGGCCCCCAGGAGCTTGAAGACGCCGCGCGCCAGTTGGCGAAACGCTTCAAGGCGAAGGTCGAGGTGACCACTGGTGATGCGCTGCTCAAGAACAACTTTCCGATGATCCATGCGGTGGGTCGCGCCTCTTCGCAAGCGCCGCGTTTGATCGATCTCAGATGGGGCAAAAGCGGATCGCCGAAAATAACGCTGGTCGGAAAAGGCGTGTGTTTCGACACCGGCGGTCTCGATCTGAAACCTGCCAGCAACATGCTCTTGATGAAGAAAGACATGGGCGGCGCGGCCAACGTTCTCGGCCTTGCTTCCATGTTGATGGCCGCCAGGCTCGATATCAGCTTGCGTGTTTTGATCCCCGCCGTCGAGAATTCCGTTGCCGGCAATGCCTTTCGGCCAAGCGACGTTTTGACCAGCCGCAAGGGAATAAGCGTCGAAATCGGAAATACGGATGCCGAAGGGCGCTTGGTCCTGGCCGATGCGCTTGCGCTGGCGGATGAGGAAAGCCCCGATCTCTTGATCGACATGGCAACACTGACCGGCGCTGCCCGCGTCGCGCTCGGACCTGACGTGCCACCCTTCTTCACCGATGATACGGCGCTTGCTTTCGACATCGCGACGGCGTGCGAAGCGGTTGCCGATCCGCTGTGGCGCCTTCCACTGCACAAGCCTTATGCAGCACGTCTGGCCTCGAAAATCGCCGACACCAACAATGTCAATGCCGATGGCATGGCTGGTGCAGTCACAGCCGCGCTGTTTCTCCAGAAATTCGTGGAACGCGCGCATAGCTGGGCGCATTTCGACATTTACGGCTGGAACCCGGTTGAAAAGCCGCATTGCCCCGTGGGCGGCGAGGCGCAAGGCATTCGCGCGCTGGAACATTACCTGACGCGCCGGTTTGCCGGCTGAGCGGCTGACTTTTGTGACAGATCCGAGGGTTGGCGGTCACAACAAGATCCATGAGGGCGGATTTCGATGCCGGTTACGCTTAAACCCGGGCAGGCCCTGCGCTTGTGGCAGGAAACGGCCTTGTCGCAAATTCACGACGAGGCGCCCGATCTGACCGTGCGCCAGATGGCCATTTTGCTGACGATCTATCTTGAACCGCCACCTCACACGATCAGCAATCTGGCTGCTCGCTTGAACGTCACCAAGCCGGTGATCACCCGCGCTTTGGACACGATGGGGGCGATGAAACTCGTGACCCGGCAAAGGGACGAGACCGACAAGCGCAACGTTCTGGTGCGCCGAACCGTTGACGGATCATTGTTTGTCGAGAAAATCGGCGACAAGATCATCGCAAATGCAAGGAATCTCCCATCATGACTGCTTCGCTGGATCGCCGCCTTCACGCGTTTCGTGACGATCTTGCCGATATTCGTTTGAGTGGTCAGGTCGAGGCCGCAGCCTATGTGGAAGGCCAGCCTGCGCGCATCATCGCGCCGGTCGCGGATCTGTTGCGTGGGCCGACGAACCAGTCCGGCATGGATACGCAACTCCTATGCGGCGAAGACGTGCGCGTTTTCGATACGCGCCAAGGCTATGCCTGGATTCAGGCTCAGGATGGCTATGTCGGCTATGTCGACAGCGAAGCGCTTGCACCTCTTTCCGGCAAGTCCAGCCATGTCGTGGCCGCGCCGCGCAGTTTCGTTTATCCCGGTCCGGATCTGCGCCTTCCCCGCAAGCGCGCGCTTTCAATGGGAAGCCATGTCCGGATCACCGACGAGGTCGAAACGCGCGGCACGCTTTATTCCCTGCTCGAAACAGGTGAAGCGCTGATCGCCAAGCATCTTCAACCGCTGCCTTACGCGATGCTCGATTTCGTGGACGCGGCGGAAATTCTTCTTCACACACCCTACCTTTGGGGCGGGAGTTCGGCTTTTGGCATCGATTGTTCGGGATTGGTGCAGTTGTCGATGCGCATGGCGGGCCATTATGCGCTGCGCGACACGGATATGCAGGCCACGACGATCGGCGAGAACCTGTCACCCGGTCCGGATTTCGCGCGGGTCAGGCGCGGAGACCTCGTATTCTGGAAAGGCCACGTCGCGATCATCAGCGGGCCAAACGAAATCATCCATGCCAGCGGACACACAATGTGCGTGACCCGGGAATCGCTGACGGGTGCCGTGGAGCGGATCGGTTATCTTTACGGCGCGCCGACCGGCTTCCGCCGCCTTGACGGTTCGATCCGATAGATGAGGAAGATCAGCCGCGGCTGGCCAGGCGCTCGGCTACCATGCTGAGCTGGTCGCTGATTCCGAACCCCAGCGTTGTTGCGCCGGCGATGATGGCGAGCGCGATCAAGGCTGCAATCAGGCCGTATTCAACGACCGTGGCGCTGGCTTCATCCCGAACGAGACGCTCCATATGCTTCGACATCAACGCGCTCCTACTCAACTCATACGCGCCGTCGACAGTTCTTGCGTGCCGATCGGACAAGTGAAGCAATAGCAGCCAGCTCTTGCGATCGACTTAAGCGACGCGCTTAACAATTACTTTCAATTCGACGCAGGCAAACCTGGCGATCCTCTCGCGAAAATGCGTGAAAGATTGAGCTGGCGCGCAAATCCTCCTATCTGTGAACTCGCAGCGAAGGATCCGTGTCATGGCGCGCGCCTTTTTATTCGTTCTCGATTCTTTCGGCATCGGCGGCGCGCCGGACGCCGCGAAATATGATGACCTGGGTGCCGACACCTATGGGCATATCCGGCAGGCCTGCGCCGAAGGCAAAGGGGACCAGGAAGGGTTGCGTCGCGGCCCGCTTCTTTTGCCCCACATGGATGCGCTCGGACTCGCCCATGCGTCGGCCCTGTCGCATGGCAAGGACCTGCCCCCATCTACCACGCTCGGCTTTTTCGGCGCGGCAACTGAGACCTCAAGCGGCAAGGATACGCCTTCCGGCCATTGGGAAATCGCATCGCATCCGGTGCATTTCGATTGGGGCTACTTTCCCGACACGGTGCCGAGCTTTCCGCCCGCTTTGACCGAAGCCATCATTTCGGAAGCCCAACTTCCCGGTATTCTGGGCAATTGCCACGTGTCGGGAACCGGCGTGATCGACGATTTCGGTGAAGACCATGTGCGCACCGGCAAGCCGATCCTTTACACATCCGTCGATTCGGTCCTGCAGATCGCCGCCCATGAAGAGCATTTCGGCCTCGATCGGCTTTATCGCCTCTGCGGGATCGTACGTCGACTTGTCGATCCGCTGAATATCGGCAGGGTGATTGCCCGTCCTTTCATTGGCGAAAGCGCGGCTGATTTTGTTCGCACGCCCAACCGGCGCGATTTCGCGACGCCGCCGCCGCAGGATACGCTGCTCGATCGATTGACGAAAACAGGCGCGCATGTGATCGGCATCGGCAAGATCGGCGATATCTTCGCGCATCGCGGCGTGTCCGAAACGCGCAAGGGCGCCGGCAATATGGCAATGTTCGACAAGGCCCTGACGGCAATGGATGATGCGCGCGATGGCGATCTCGTGTTTGCGAATTTCGTCGATTTCGACACCAATTTCGGCCATCGGCGCGATGTAGCGGGATATGCGGCCGCGCTTGAAGCCTTCGATGCGCGCTTGCCGGAAGCATTCGACAGGCTGAAACCCGGCGACATGCTGATCCTGACCGCTGATCACGGCTGCGATCCCACCTATAAGGGAACCGACCACACGCGCGAACGCATCGCTATTCTCGGCATCGGTCCCGGGTTGAAGCCGGGTTCGGTAGGCGTTCGCGCCACTTACTCCGATATTGGCGAAACCATCGCGGAGCATCTTGGCATTGCCCCCAACCCTGTTGGCACATCCTTTTTGAAACAGATTGCGGTCGATGCCTGAACTGCCGGAAGTTGAAACGGTCCGCCGGGGTCTTCAGCCGGTCATGGAAGATGCGCGCATCGAGAAAGTCGAGCTT
>JAFAGL010000265.1 GCA_023422735.1 Pseudomonadota bacterium | reverse complement strand
CTATTCGGCTGCGTCTCAGTATCGGCTGAAAAATAAGGACTGGATGGTGGGCGTGACAGGGATTGAACCTGTGACCCCTACGATGTCAACGTAGTGCTCTCCCGCTGAGCTACACGCCCATCCGTGGCGCGGCTTACACCATTTTGGCGGCGCGCCGTCAATAGAGCTCTGCAAGTTTTGCGCAGGCACAATCTTTCCCAAGGGAAGGTCGCGCATTTGCGACCCAGCATCGCGCCGTTCCACTCTGGCAGAGCAGTTGACCGATTTCGCGCTCGTCGCATGTATGGGCGAAGAGTCTAGGCGGCTTCCAGCATCTTTTCGACCTCGTTGACGAGATCGCGCAGATGAAACGGTTTGGACAGAACCTTGGCTTCGCGAGGTGCCTTGGAATCCGGGTTGAGGGCTACGGCTGCGAACCCTGTAATGAACATGACTTTCAGATCTGGATCGATCTCGGTGGCGCGGCGCGCCAGTTCGATGCCATCCATTTCCGGCATCACGATATCGGTCAAAAGAAGTGAGAATGGTTCTTCGCGCAACCGCTCATAAGCGCTGGCACCATTGTCGAAGTCGCTGACGTCATAACCGGCGCGCTCCAGCGCCTTCACCAGGAAGCGACGCATGTCATTGTCGTCTTCCGCAAGCAGTATGCGTTTCATATAACCCGTCCGAATGTCCTGAACCGCGAAACAATCGAGGCATTAACCATGTCGCAGATATGGCGGAATGAGAGTAAACATCCAGTGAATGCGGGAAGGGATTCGGAGATCGTCGCTTACTGAAGCGATTTCGTGCAATCTCGCGGTAAAGCATCGGGTGTGAGACCCGATTTGGGAGAATGGTTGGGCGTGACCTTAATGACGGACTTTCCAACCGGCGCGTATTCGCTGCAAGAGCCGGTTTCACGTCGCGCGCCCTTCGTTTTCAATTCGCCGCATAGCGGAAGAAGCTATCCGCCGCGGTTTTTAGCCATGAGTCGGCTGGATGAAATTGCGATACGTCGGTCAGAAGATTCCTATGTGGAAGAGCTTTTTGGTGGGGTGGTCGGGCTTGGCGCGCCGCTTTTGCAGGCCCATTTCCCGCGCGCTTATCTCGACGTCAATCGCGAGCCCTACGAACTCGATCCCAAGATGTTTCGCGAGCAACTCCCGCCGCAAGCCAATATCCGATCGGCGCGTGTGGCCGGTGGCCTGGGTACTGTTCCGAAAGTCGTGGGAGAGGGACAGGATATCTATCCAGGATGCGTGCCTTATTCGGAGGCGGCGACGCGGATCGAAAATATCTACTTGCCGTATCATGAAAAGATCAGCCAGCTTCTAACCGAAACGCTCGCCGTGTTCGGTGTTGCAGTGTTGGTCGATTGTCATTCCATGCCCAATAGTGTGCGGGTGGGCGATCACGGCCAGCGTCCGGATTTCATTATCGGCGATCGGTTCGGGGCTGCAGCCGATGCCGCCCTGTCGGATATGGCAATCAATCTCTTGACCGGCCTAGGCTATAGCGTGTCCCACAATCGGCCTTATGCCGGTGGCTTTATTACCGAACACTATGGGCGTCCCGAAAGTGGCATCCACGCCATTCAGATCGAGATCAATCGCGGTCTTTACATGAATGAGCG
Source organism: Pseudomonadota bacterium (assembly GCA_023422735.1). GTDB lineage: Bacteria > Pseudomonadota > Alphaproteobacteria > Rhizobiales > Rhizobiaceae > Tianweitania. The sequence goes on along the minus strand of JAFAGL010000265.1, from coordinate 4,158 downwards.
CAATTTTCAGAAGACTTCGGGTTTCGATCATCTGGCGGATGATCTGACACGTTTTTGCGCAACCCTTATGCGATGCTGGGTCGATTATCAATTAAACGCTGCGCCGCTCGCGGCGGAATAGACTGCTCGGCGTTCCACATAAAAAGGACCGCATCGTTGACACGATGCGGTCGAAGTCTAGGGAGGAAACGCCCAAGGAGGGCATGAACAGAAAAACTGCTCGACTTGAAGCTATGCATGCCCACAATATTGGTCAAGCTGTTTTTTAGGCGAATTTGAAAATTGCCTTAATCGAAGGCATGTGCAGGAATCTGAGTTAATGAATGCAGCTTTTTTTCGTCGCCTTGCGCAGGTGGCCGCAGAGCAGACCTTGCCGAAATTTCGCCGGTCGGTCGGCGTGGATAACAAATTGTCCATCGGTTTCGATCCCGTCACCGAAGCCGACAAACAGGCGGAATTGGCCATTGTTGCGCAGATTTCGGCAACTTACCCGTCGCATGGCATCTTGGGCGAAGAGCACGGCAGGAGAGCCGGTGACGGAAGGTATGTCTGGGTGATCGATCCGATCGATGGGACGCGCGCCTTTATTTCGGGCTTGCCTGTGTGGGGAACTTTGGTCGGTTTGACGGATGATGGCGAAGCCATCGCCGGGATGATGTCGCAGCCCTTCACGCGCGAATTGTTTTATGCCGATGGATCCGGAGCCTTTTATGAAGGCCCCGAGGGCAAAAATCGGCTGTTCACGCGTGATGTCGACGATCTGTCGAAAGCGACCATGTTTACCACGAGCCCGGCGTTGTTTTTCGGTGAGAAGCGGTTGATCCTTGATCGGTTTGAACGCGCGGTGCAGCTGACCCGTTACGGGGTCGATTGTTATGCTTTCGCCATGCTGGCCATGGGAAGCGTCGATCTCGTCATCGAAGCAGGATTACAGCCTTATGACATTGTGGCGCTGATCCCGATTATTGAACAGGCCGGAGGTGTAATCACGACTTTTGATGGTGGGCCCGCCGAAAGTGGCGGCGATATTATCGCTGCGGGATCACAAACCCTGCATCGCCAAGCGATGAGTTTGATCGCAGCCGGATGAACGGGATTATTCGGTGCCCGGCACAAAAGCATCGAAGGCGGCCATGAACTGGTCCCGAAAGCGATCACGCTCCTGCAAAAGTTCATGTTTCGCGCCATCGATCGTCAGAAGTGAAGCAGAACGCAGTCTCCGCGCGTAAATCTCGATCGCGCGTGTGGAAACGATTGTGTCCTCGCCTGCCGCCACAAATAGGGTGGGAATATGCATGCGGGAAACGAACGCCTGATCCTGGATCGTGGCCATGGCCTTACAGGATGCGCGCACCCAAGAAGCAGTCGGCCCTCCCAAAGCAAGGTCTGGATGCGCAAGATAGATGTCTTGGTTGCGTTTAAAGCGCTCAGGATCGCTGGTCACTTTATTGGTCTCGAAAGACGCCGTTTCACGGGGGCGCGGGCCGCTCCCGAGATAGCGGTTTCCCATGCCCAGCCAGAACAGAATGCTGGAAATGCGGCTGACAGCAGGCATGGTTGTCGTATAGCCGGTCAGAGCGATCAGCGGAGCGCACAGGACCATGCGGCGAATGCGGTTAGCCATGCGAGGCGCTGCCAGAAGCGCGATCAGGCCGCCGGCGGAATGGGCGAGCATGTAAAAGGGTGCGCGGCAATCGGGCAGCACAACCTCTGTAAACAGCTGATCGAGGTCGTCTACATAGTGGTTGAAATCGCGAATATGTCCGCGGCCGCGATCGCGATGAATTCGATCCGACATGCCCTGTCCGCGCCAATCCAAGGTAACAACTTCGAAACCGCGCATCTGCAGATCGCGAACCGTTTCGAAATATTTTTCGATACATTCGTTGCGGCCCGTCAGCGTGACGACGGTCCCGCGCAACGGCCGCACTGATGTACGAAACAGCGAGTATCGGATACGTTTGCCATCCGGCATGGTCACCCAGCCGGATTTCCCATGATCGGGCAGGGGATTGCCTGGCGAAGCGAAAAACAGCTCGGAAACTGGAAGGTCTGGCGAAACATTCATGCTTGTCTTGATAGGAGTTGACGGGAAGAAAGCAAAGGCATGAAGAACGTTGGGCGCATCATCAGGAGGAAATGATGGCAGACGATCGCGTCGCAATGGTGACGGGTGCCGGCAGCGGTATCGGCCAGGCTGTAGCGGTTCGCTGTTGAAGGCTGGCTGGCTGGTGGCGCTTGCCGGTCGTGACGTATCGCGGGCGGAGGCTTCGCTGCCGCTGGATGCCAATGTGTTGTTGATGACAGTGATGGCGACAAAAATGCCTTTTATTGGAAGGGGTTAGCTCTTTCCTTTTCCAGAAAATTTCCCATGCGTTGCAGGGCGGAGGTGATATTGGCTTCCGAATTCGCATAGGAAATACGGATATAGCCTTCGCCGAGCGTGCCGAAATCAGGTCCGCCGATCAGCGCGACGCCTGCCTTTTCTAGAAGCTCAGAGGCAAGTTTCTTTGATTTCCAATGGGTTGAGGAGATATTGGGGAAGGCGTAGAATGCGCCTTTGGGAGTTGCGCAGGTCACGCCAGGCAGCGAGTTGAGCCCGTCGACGACCAGTTTTCTGCGCCGATCGAAGGCTTGCATCATCATTTCTACCTCGTCTTGAGGCCCGTCGATGGCCGCAATCCCGGCAAATTGCGACGCTGAATTTACGCAAGACCAGCAATTGACGGCCAATTTCCGGATTTTGTCGTACAGATTTTGGCTCTTTTGGCCATTTGGCAAAACAGACCAGCCTAATCGCCAACCTGTCATGGCCCAGGTCTTCGACCAGCCGTTCAGAATGATCAGACGATCGCGAATTTCGGGAAACTGGAGGAGTGAGGTGGACGTCTCGCCATCGTAAGTCATCGCATCGTAGATCTCGTCAGACAGGATCGCGACATGGGGATGCTCAGCCAGACCTTTGACCAATGCTTCGATTTCGGAACGGGGTGTGACGCCGCCGGTCGGATTGGCAGGCGAGTTCAAAATCAGCAAGCGCGTTTGCGGCGTGATCAGGGAAAGTGTTTCAGCGGCCGAAAAAGCAAAATCGTTTTCCTCGCGGATCGGCACCGGCACGGGCCGGGCGCCGGTAAATTCGATCATGGAGCGGTAAATCGGAAAGCCGGGATCGGGATACAGAATGTCGACGCCCGGTTCGCCGAACAAGGTGATGGCGGCATACATGGCCGGCTTGCCACCGGGCAGGATCATGATGTTTTCAGGCGAAACCTCGATGCCGGTCATGGTCAGGGTGCGGCGGGCGACCGCTTCTCGCGTTTCTAGCAATCCGGTGGCTGGCGTATAGCCGTGATGACCGTCGCGCAGCGCCTTGATCGCGGCTTCGACGATGTGATCGGGCGTACGGAAGTCCGGCTGGCCGATTCCCAGATTGATGATGTCCCGGCCTTGCTGAGAAAGTGCCGTCGCCCTTGCAAGCACGGCAAAAGCATTTTCCTCGCCCATCCGGTCGAAAGCTGAGATGGTCTGGATCATGCCGGTTCCTCCACTGGTCCTTCACAGGGTTTAGTGTTCTGCCAGAACTTGCAACAACTGCAATGCCGAAACCAAACCCCTTTCGAGGAAAACGAGATGGCTGCCGACCTGAAGAACTGGACGCCGAAGCAGCGTCCCGAGCGCAAAACGCTCGAGGGGCGATACGTCCGGCTCGAACCGCTGGACCCTGCGATACATGGCAACGATCTGTTTGAAGCTTCGCAGGCGTCGCACAGTGAAGAGCGGTTTCGCTATCTGTTCGAAAATGCTGCCAGAGACCGCGCAAGTTTCGACCAATGGATGAACAAGGCAGCCGAGGGCGAAGATCCACTTTTCTTTGCAGTTGTCGACAGAGCGACCGGCGAGACGGTCGGTCGCCAAGCCTTGATGCGCATCGATCCCGCCCATGGTGTTGCGGAAATCGGAAACATTTATTGGGGGCCGAAACTTTCGCGAACGCCGGGTGCAACCGAAGCACTTTATCTATTCGCGAATTATATCTTCGAACTCGGTTACCGCCGCTTTGAATGGAAATGCAACAATGACAACGAGCCATCCAAGCGGGCAGCCGGCCGGTTCGGCTTTACCCATGAAGGCGTGTTTCGCCAGCATATGGTGCAGAAG
>JAFAGL010000134.1 GCA_023422735.1 Pseudomonadota bacterium | reverse complement strand
GTCCAAACAGGTACACCGGAAGATATCGTCCTCAACCCGGCCAATGATTATGTGCGTGAATTCATTTCCAACGTGAACCCTTTGTCGGTCATGACTGCGTGGAATGTGATGCGCGACAAGCGCGATCTGGAAGATGCCGGAGGCGACGGCTGGCTATGGCTCGATCGACGCCGGACTACGCGATTCAAGATCGATCCCGACGGACTTGTGGCTGCAGCCGAGCGCAACGGGCATCCGGCATTATGGACATCCTGTGATGACGAGGACAACCTTCCCAAGGAAGCACCACGCGTTTACTGGGCGAAGCCTGGAACATCGCTGAAGACCGTTATGCACGCTATGCACCGATCGCAAACCGCCCCCGTTGCGCTGTTTGACGAGCAGTCGCGTTTCGTGGGCGCGATCGGTATCCGCGATGTGCTTCAGGCCGTCGTGCGGCGCTCCTGATCCATCCCTTTGAGCCTGCTCGTGCCGCCGGTTACTTTAACGATAGAAGGAAGCCGAATTGACGGGATCGCGAGCTTTTATACGGAAATCAATCGCGTATTCATGACCGGTGAGGATTGGCAGCTTGGCCAAAGCCTCGATGCACTCAATGACATGCTTTACGGCTCCTATGGCGCTCTGAGCGAGCAGAAGAATGCCACCGTAATCTGGCGGGATATGGAACAGAACCGCCATGATCTGGGACTGATCGCAACACTTGCTTGGCTCGAGGCAAAGCTCCTCAAACCAGATCACTTCAACACCAAACGCATTTCGGAAGATATCGCGCGGTTGCTGGAAGGCCGAGGCCAAACCTTTTTCGAACTTGTCCTCGAAGTCTTTGCAGATCATCCTTCGATAACTTTGCAAGCGGGCTGAATTCAAGCTCCCCGTCGCGAGCTACTGGACAACGATTGCAATGCGCTAAGTCTGCCAGGCAGGTTCCCCGAAAGTTTACCATTGCCTAACAGCGTACATCGCCTATGAACTCCGCAAGCGATTTTTACGGAGGACTACGGATGGATTTGTCAGGTCAGGTCGCGATCGTCACGGGCGGCGGTTCAGGATTGGGTGAAGCAACTGCGCGCGCCATGGCAGCGCAGGGCGCCAAAGTCGCCTTGCTCGACATCGGTTTGGATCGGGCAGAAAAAGTCGCTGCCGATATTGGTGGCATCGCAGTCAAATGCGATGTTTCGAGCGGCGAAAGCGCCGAAGCTGCCGTTGCAGAAGCGGCTGACCGGCTGGGTACTCCCCGCATTCTGGTCAATTGTGCCGGCATCGCCATTGCCGTGAAAACTCTGGGTAAGGAGGGGCCCCATCCGCTCGATCAATATCGTCGGGTGATCGAGATCAATCTGATCGGCAGCTTCAACATGATCCGGCTGGTCGCGGATCGCGCCCGTCATCTCGATCCGATGGAAGATGGCGAACGTGGTGTCATCATCAATACGGCATCCGTTGCGGCTTATGACGGTCAGATCGGCCAAGCGGCTTATTCCTCGTCGAAAGGCGGCATTGTCGGCATGACATTGCCCGTCGCGCGCGATCTCGCCCGTGATGGGATCCGTGTCATGACGATTGCGCCCGGCATATTTTGGACGCCGATGCTTGCCGGTTTGCCTGAAGATGCACAGAAATCACTCGGCCAGCAGGTGCCCTTCCCTTCGCGCCTCGGCCAGCCATCGGAATACGCGGATCTTGCCTTGCATATTATCGGCAACCGCATGCTGAATGGTGAAGTGATCCGCCTCGACGGCGCAATTCGCATGGCGCCGCGCTGATATCATGAAAGAGACCGACGACGTGCTTCGCCCTGTAGATGCCGAAGCGATCCGCCTTGCCAAGACATTGATGCGCACGGCCCGTTTCGGCGCCTTGGCTGTACTCGATCCGGAAAGTGGCGCGCCGTCGGTTTCTCGCGTGGCCGTCGCCAGCGATTGCGATGGAACGCCTTTGATCCTCGTATCAGGCCTGTCGACCCACACGAAAGCCCTGAACAGCGACGGCCGCTGTTCGCTGCTTTTGGGGGAACCGGGAAAAGGCGATGCATTGGCATATCCCCGGCTGTCGCTGGCTTGCGAGGGTCGTCTCGTCACCGATGAAGCGGAGCGAGACCGGATCGCGGGGCGCTTCTTGCGTCATGTACCCAAGGCTGCGCTTTACGCACAACTGCCTGATTTCCGTTACTTCCGGCTTGAGCTGCGGTCAGCATCCATGAATGGTGGCTTCGGAAAGGCTTACCGTTTCGTGGCTGACCAGCTTTTGACCGACAAGGGTTTCAGTCTGGCAGATTTCGAGGCCCCCATCCTCGAACACATGAATGATGACCACGCAGATGCGGTTTCGCTTTACGCTGAAAAGCTTGCACGCCAGCCGGCGGGAAACTGGATCCTGACCGGTATTGATCCCGAAGGCATCGATCTGGCAGCCGGCGATCTGACTTCGCGCATATATTTTGAGACGCGGGTGGAAGATCGAAAGGCCGCACGTATCGCTTTGGTAGAGCTGGTCAACAAGATACGCGACGCAGCGACGAACTCGAATTGAGCCCGCAGAGCCGCACCAATGCCCGCGATCGAACGAATTGAGCAGGCGGATGATCCGAGGATTGCCGGCTACCGGAATGTGCGCGATCGCGATCTCCAACGGGATGCCGAAGCTTTCATCGCCGAAGGCAAGGTCGTGCTCTCCGTCCTTCTCGGCAACAGTCGCTTCAAACCGCGCTCGGCGCTGATTCTCGAAAATCGGCTGGATGGCCTGTTACCCTTGCTGGAAAGAGCGCCCACCGATTTGCCGGTTTACGTCGCATCCCAGTCAGTGATGGACGCGATTGCAGGTTTCCACATTCATCGAGGCATTCTCGCCTTGGCGGATCGGCAAATTCCGCCTTCTCCTAGAACACTGCTGAATGATCTGGGCAACGAGGCGCTGATCGTGGTTCTGGTTGGCATCGCTAATCACGACAATCTGGGCGCAATTTTTCGCAATGCAGCTGCTTTTGAGGCCGATGCGGTTCTTATCGATGAGACCTGCTGCGATCCGCTTTATCGCAAGGCAATCCGCGTATCGGTCGGCGCGACACTGAAAGTTCCCTTTGCGCGCGGTGGCAGTGCGGCGGAGATTGCCGAAAGCCTAGCGGCATATGAATATCAACCGATAGCGCTCAGCCCATCCGGCCGCGATGACCTTGCCAAGCTTCATCCCGGTAAGAAGACAGCGATCCTTCTAGGTACCGAAGGCGAAGGCCTGCCAAAAGCGCTTCTCGAGCGATTGCGCACGGTTCGGATTGCTATGTCGGAAAGCTTCGACAGTTTGAATGTAGCCGCTGCTTCAGCGATCGCCCTGCACAGGCTTGGCCGGTTCCGTAGTTGAAGACGCCGCCTGCAGCGCGCGGATTCGGTCGGCCAGAGTTGGACGGCCAGCGGCATTCAGGTCCGGTTTGGCTGCAGCAAGGACGGCATCGATTGGAGAGCCCGGACCTTCAAGCATTCGCGTCATGTGAACCATCTGAGCCGCCATGTTCGCAATATCTTCGCGCAACCCGGCCTGAGCGCGCGTCGATTCGCTGTCGGCTCCATCAGGCATTTTCGCCGACGCGACACCACCCGAAAGTCGGCCATCCGCAAGTTCTGCTTCAAGCCGCATGGCACCAACCTGCGCATTGGTCAGTTCCAGCCGCAATTCTTCTTCCCGACGCTCGGCATCGCGAATGGCCTGGCGCAGTTTCTCCAGTTCTGCCCTCATGGCCGTATCTGCCCCAGACGCTTCGCCCCGTTCCGCTTCAAGCAGTTTGGAAATCGCGCCTGCATCCGTCGTGTTTGAAAATCTGGCAAGTGCACGGTCACGCATAGCGATCTGCTCTTCACGGTCTGAAATATCACGCATGAGGCGCTCAAGCGTGCTTTCGAGGTCTTCCATGCGGCGGCGCTCGCGTTTCAGCTCCTCGTCACCTCGCCGCACGAAGCCCGCCTGTTCGCGCACCTTCTGCTCGTTTTCCCCGCGCTGCTGGCGCAATTGAGCGACCGTCGCACTCAACCTGTCGATCTCGCTTTCCCGCGTCAAAAGGTCGATCTGACGATTGCTCGCGACAAGATGGGATTCCTCTCGCAGGCGTGTCTGTTCCTCCAAAGCGAGGTTGCAGTCGGCCAGCGCCTTTTCACGATCGGCCAGCTTCTCTTTCAATGATGCAAGGGACTCGTGATCAGCATCGAGACGTGATTGCAAATCCACAATCGTCACGTCGCGCGCAGCAATCGCTGCATCCCTTTCGGCAACGACCCGCGCAGACGCCTTCAGGCTCTCGTCGGAGCGGGCGAGCTCCACCAGCCGTTCATTTGCTCTGGTTTTCTGGCCATTGGCGTCGATTTCGGTCCGACGCAGCGCCAGCGCATATTCGGCGCGCACGCGGTCACGCTCAGCGTGCATTTCGTTGAGGCTCATGGGAAGGGTTGCTTCCAGCCGCTCACGCGTAAGTCTCTCAGCACGCCGGCGA
>JAFAGL010000043.1 GCA_023422735.1 Pseudomonadota bacterium | reverse complement strand
GCGCTGGGGCGGCCTGATGCCGGAGCGCTGGAGCCCCGTTGCCGATGCCTTCTTGCTGGCGTCCGGTTTTGGTTTTTTCGTGATCGCGCTGGGCAGCGCGCTGTTGATGCGCGACAAGCCATCGTGGCGCGTGGCGCCGATGCATGATGATACGGCATCACGCCTGACGCCGTTATCGTGGATGCTGGCAGGCATTTCCAGTGTCAATCTCATGTTGATGGCCTTCAATACTGCGGTTGGCGCCAGTCAGCCGGCAGTTCTGGTAACGCAGACCTTTCAGGCTGTTTTGCAGTTGCTGGTGATTATCGGAACCGTCACCATTTTGGGACGGCTGCGCGCGGCCCGTATGGAAGAACCGGCAGTGGCAGGGCCCTATGCCGGTTCGGTGCAAACAATCGTTTCGCTGTTTGTTTGGCTTCTTGCGGGTGTTGCCGCGCTGGCCCTTTTGCTCGGCTTCATCAGCTTCAGCCTGTTTGTCGGCCAGTTCATCGCCTGGGCCGCCATGCTGGGTGCTGCATTTTATCTTTTGACGGTTTTTGTGGACGATGTGGCGACGAGCACCTTCTCGCGCGACAGTTCACTGGGAAAAGGGTTGTCACGCAGTTTGGGCGTGAAGGGCAGCATGATCGACCAGTTCGGCTTGTTGTTGTCGGGCGCTTTGCGGATTGTTCTCGTTGTTTTTGGGGCTGCTTTGCTGGTTTCCCCGTTGGGCGCCGGCGGTGGTTTGCAGGCCATGTTCGCGCATGTCGCCAGCCTTGCTCAGGGCGTGACCATCGGCGGCGTGTCGATTTCGCCGGGCACGATCTTGCGCGGCATCGTCGTTTTGGGGATCGGGCTGACATTGGTTCGCCTGGTGTCGAACTGGCTTGAAACGCGCTATCTTCCTGTCACCGATCTGGACGGAAGCGGCCGCAATTCGATCAGCCTCGTTGTGCGCTATGTAGGCATTGCGCTCGCGGTGATCTGGGCGCTCGCCTCATTGAATATCGGAGTTGAACGGCTTGCCTTGCTATTATCCGCCCTGTCGGTCGGCATTGGCTTCGGCTTGCAGGCGATCACGCAAAACTTCATTTCCGGGTTGATCCTGCTGGCAGAGCGACCGATCAAAATCGGCGACTGGATCCGCGTCGGGACGGATGAGGGTGATGTGAAACGCATCAGCGTGCGCTCCACCGAAATCGTTCTGGCCGATCACTCGACCCTGATCGTGCCCAATTCTGAACTGATCACCAAAAGCGTTTTGAACAAGACCTTGGCCGGTCCGATGGGTCGCATCCAGATCCAGTTTTCTGTGCCGATCAGCACCAATGCGCAAGCCGTCAGCAATCTGGTGTTTCAGGCTTTTGCCGCCGAGCCCGCAGTACTGGAAGCTCCCGCACCTTCGGTTTACGTCGATTCGATCACCGATTCGCGTATCTTCTTCAACTGCTTTGCGCATGTGTCGTCACCGCGCGAAGCTTACGGACCGCGCAGCAATATCCTGATGACGCTTTTGACGAGCTTCCAGGATACGGGGATCGATATCGGAACCGTACCGCAAAGACTGGAAGTCGTATCCGATCCCGATGCGCCCGATCTGCCGTGGAAAGCACCTGCCACGAAAACGGATGATCAATGATGCCGGCTGATCTCGGATCAGCCTGACTTTTCCGTGTCTGGATCGGAATTGGGCTCGGTGGGAAGCGGCTCCATCGGAGGAACCTGTGAACTGCCTTCCGTGCGATCGCGATAAAGGGCTGCGCGCGCCAGCAGCATCAGCGAAACGGGTGTTGTGACCGTCACGAAGACCGCAATCAGCAATTCATGCAGCACAAGCCTGGATTGCAGGACCGACGAAAACAGGATCGACGCGACCAGAATGCCGCCCGCGCCCCAGCTCGTTCCCAAAGTGGGGAGATGGATGCGCTCGTAAAAAGTCTTGAACCGCAACAAGCCCACGGCGCCAAGCAGCGTCAGCCCCGATCCCATCAACAAGAACAGGGACACCAGGATCGCTGCCCATAGCGGGATTTGCGAATAGGCCGGGTTCATTCGATGACCTCGCCGCGCATCAGGAACTTGGCGAGCGCCACAGTGGAAATGAACCCAAGCAGGGCGATCACGAGCGCGGCCTCGAAATAGATCGTGGTTGCCGAGCGGATGCCGTGAACCAGAAGCAGCAGCATTGTCGCGATATAAAACGCGTCGAAAGCCAATACGCGGTCTTGGGCGCGCGGACCCCAAAAAATGCGCGAAAGCGCGCATCCCATCGCCAGCAGGATCATGATCTGGGAAATCGTGATCGACCAGTACAGGATCAAGCCGCTCATTCGAAAGCCTCCAAAAGCAGACGCTCGTAGCGGTTCTTGATCAGGTCGACCCATTCCTGTTTGTCGACAAGGTCAAGAACATGGATCATCAGGAGCCCGTTGGCGGAATGGTATTCGACCCATGCCGTACCGGGGGTGGAAGTCACCATGCAGGCCAGCAGCGCCAGCGCGGTGCGATCCTTCAATTCGAGCGGGATAGTCACGAAACCCGACACACGCTCATTCGCCCGCGGTTGCAAAACAAGCCGCGCAACGGCGAGGTTGGACCGCGCAATATCGACGACCAACAGGCCGAACAGGCGCAAAAGAGGGCCAGCCTTGCGAATTCGCGGTCGGGAAGGTTCCAGCGCCGTCATCGCCTTGGCGGCAAACAGCGCAATCACCGTTCCCAAAACCAGGTGGCCCGGCGTAAAGGCGTTCAGCAACAGCCACATCAGGATCAGGCCGAGCGTCAAAAGCGGATAAGGCAGGATCGCGCGGATCATTCGCTCGCCTCCGCGCTTGGCGGTGACGGCACCGGACGAGACGAAAGCACGTCCCTTATATAAGCACTCGGATTGTGCATGCCCTGCGCGGTCGCATCCATGTAGCGCAACACCGGCCCGCCTGCGACTGTCATCGCCGCGCATAACAGGAGCAGACCTGCCACGGGGGCGATTTCCACCACGCGAACGGGCGGCACGCGGCCTTCGATCGGCGCCCAGAATGTGCGGATGCCGGCGCGGACCATGGCGATCATGGCCGCAAGGCCCGATCCGATCACGGCAGCTGCGAAAATCCAGTCCAGGAACTCCACACGCAAATCCTGTTCTTCAGTGCCCAAAACAGCACTCAGGATGGCGAACTTTCCGATGAAACCGGACAAAGGCGGCAGCCCGGCCAGAAGAATGGCACAGGCCACGAAACACAGGCCGAGGATCGAGATCGTGGCCGGTATGATCAGCCCGCCCGTTTCATCTTCTTCTTCGTCCTCGTCGGGCTCGTCACCATAGGCTTCCGCCGTCACGGCCAGAATATCGGCAACGGGATCTTGCGCGCGATCCATCAATTCCACGAGCATGAAAAATGCGGCAAGCGCCAGCGTCGAGCTGATCATGTAATAAAGCGCGCCCGACGTGACCTCGATACTGGCGAGGCCAAGCGCTGCCAAAAGCGTGCCGGAAGATACGAGCACATAAAAACCGGCCAATCGCGACATTGCCTGCGAAGCCAGAACACCGGCGGATGCAAAAGCGATCGTGACGATGCCAGCGCCAAAAAGCCATCCTTCGCCAAACCCTTCGGAGGGGCCGCTTTGAAGGCCGAAAAACAGCAGGGACAGACGAAACAGGATGTAGATACCGACCTTGCTCAAAATCGCGAAGATGGCTGCGACCGGCGCTGCGGCCGCCGCGTAAGCGGTCGGCAGCCAGAAACCGAGTGGATAAATTCCGGCCTTGACCAGAAATGCGATGCCGAGAACCGCGCTGCCTGCCAGAAGAAGGCTGCGGTCGCTGTCCGGTACTTGCGGAATGCGCGTGGCGAGGTCCGCCATGTTGAGCGTGCCCGTCACACCGTAAAGCAGCGCGACACCGATCAGGAACAGCAGCGAGGCGGCAAGGTTGATGGCGATGTAATGCAGGCCCGCACGAACGCGCAAAACACCAGTTCCATGCAGAACAAGACCGTAGGATGCAGCCAGCAGAACTTCGAAAAAGACGAACAGATTGAACAGATCGCCGGTCAGGAATGCGCCATTCAAGCCCATCAAAAGAAACTGGAACAGCGAATGGAAATGGGGGCCGACGCGGTCCCAGCGTGCCAGCGAGAAGGTGAGGGCGGCCAGCGCCAGCGTTCCTGCAAGGCCCAGCATCAAGGCGGACAAACGGTCCAGAACCAGAACGATGCTGAACGGTGCGGGCCAGTTGCCGAGCAGGTAAACGCCGGTATAGGCGTTCTCGCCAACGCCGTTATCCGCCGCGCGAACGAGGCTGATGGCGATAACGACCATCAATGCGGTGGCGAGCCAGCTGATCGTCGCCTTGAGCGTGTGCCGCCGTTCATCGAACAAAAGCAGCAAAGCGCCCGTTACCATCGGAACGAGGATCGGCGCGATCAGAAGATGGCGGGACCATTCCATCAGTTCGGCTCCCGGCCATCCACGTGGTCGCTGCCGGTCAACCCGCGCGACACCAACAGAACAACAAGGAACAGCGCGGTCGTGGCAAAGCCGATGACGATCGCGGTCAGAACCAGCGCTTGCGGCAAGGGATCCGCGTAATCTTCAACATTGACCGGCCCGCTTCCTGATAAGACAGGCGGCATATTGGCCTGCGGGCGGCTCATCGAGAAGATGAACAGATTGACCCCATAGGAGATCAACGACAGGCCCACGATCACCTGATAGGTGCGCGGGCGCTGTAACAGCCAGATTCCCGATCCGACAAGAAATCCGATCCCGATGGCAAGCGTCAGCTCGATCATACGATCTCCTCCGCTTCGGGTGAAATCTTGGACGCGCGCAAGCGCCGGATGGATTGGTGCGCAAATACGATCAGCATCAGCACGGTTGCGCCCAGCACGAGCGAAAAGACACCGAGGTCGAACAAGGCCGCTGTTGGCGCCGGAACTTCGCCGATCCACGGAATGTCGATATATCGCGAATGGGATGTCAGGAACGGATAACCGAGTAACCACGATCCCATGCCGACCATTGCAGCCAGAAGCAGGCCGAGCCCGATCCAGTTCACCGGCAGGATGCGCAACCGTTCTTCGACGAAACGTGTTCCGGCTGCCAGATATTGCAGGATAAAGGCTGCTGCCAGCGCCACGCCCGCCGCAAAACCGCCGCCCGGCAGATCATGTCCGCGCACGAATAGATATGCCGAAAACATGATGATGACCGGGAACAGCCATTGCATGGTGACGGCGGGAATGAAGAGGTAATCGCCGACGGTTTGGCCCGCTGTTCGGTCGGGCCGTTCTTCGTCCGTTGCTGCCTGGATCCGCTGTTGCTCGGGCGATTCAATCGTATCGGCAGCCGGGCGAAAACGTCGGAACAGGGCAAACACGGTCAAGGCGACAATGCCCAGCACCACAATCTCGCCGAATGTGTCGAAGCCGCGGAAATCGACCAGGATCACATTTACCACATTGCGCCCGCCGCCTTCGGAATATGCGCGCTGGAGGAAGAAATCACTGATCCGCGAAGGCGGTTCGCGCATCATTACCGCGTAAGACAGGAGCGTCATGCCAAGCCCCGCGATCAAGGCGACAACGAGGTCGCGCGAACGCCGCAGGCGGGTGGCGATCGGCGCGCGGCCAAGCGCGGTATCTTCCCACCGTTTGGGCAGCCAGCGCAGCCCGAGCAGGATCAGAACTGCCGTGACGACTTCCACCACCAATTGAGTCACAGCCAGATCCGGTGCCGAAAGCCAAAGGAAAGTCGCGCAGGTCACGACGCCCGCGCCGCCTAACAGGATCAAAGCGACCAGCCGGTGATATTTTGCCTGATAAGCAGCGCCCACAGCACAGGTGATGCCGATCAGCCAAAGCAGACTGAAGGCAAGGTCGGTGCCGCCAAACCGCAAGGTGCCGATATCGAAGCCGCGTCGATACAAGGGAATGGCCGCAGCCACCAGGGCCACGCCTACGAGAAGGCGCAACTGTTGTTGCAGCTTGCGCGTGCCAAGATGCGTTTCGACATATCTCGCGCCGCGCCAGGACAGGAAAATCAACACGCGCTCGAAAATGCGTTGACCCTTGAGACGGCGGAAATAAGGAGGGCCTTCCTCGCAATGGGAAAGATAATTCCTGAGAAGAAAGTAGAGAAGCGCGCCCGTCACGAGGGCGAGCACGCTCATGATCAGCGGCAGATTGAGACCATGCCAGACAGCCAGGCTGTAAGATGGCGTTTCTGGTCCCAGAACCGAAACAACGGCGCTGTGCAGGAAAGGACCCATCGTCAGCGCAGGCACCGTTCCCACAATCAGGCAGGCCAGCACGAGAAGCTGGATCGGCAGGCGCATCAGGAATGGCGGTTCGTGCGGTTCATGCGGCAGGTCGTTCGGCAGCTTGCCGAAAAACACCGCGTGAATGAAGCGAATGGAATAGGTGACTGCAAAGGCGCTGGCGATGACCGCGACATAAGGCGTGACACGATCCAGAAACGAATCCGCATGGGTTTCGATTGCTTCGGCGAAGAACATTTCCTTTGACAGGAAGCCGTTCAACAAAGGGACACCCGCCATCGCGGCGCTGGCAACCATCGCGAGCGTGGCCGTATAAGGCATGACCTTGAACAGGCCGCCGAGCTTTTGCATGTCACGCGTGCCGCTTTCATGGTCGATAATGCCGGCGGCCAT
Organism: Pseudomonadota bacterium; assembly: GCA_023422735.1. Lineage (GTDB taxonomy): Bacteria > Pseudomonadota > Alphaproteobacteria > Rhizobiales > Rhizobiaceae > Tianweitania. The sequence goes on along the minus strand of JAFAGL010000043.1, from coordinate 10,463 downwards.
GAAAAGCGAAGCCTTGAAGGTGGCGTGGTTGACCATGTGAAAGATCGCCGCCACCGCGCCCAAAGGGCTGCCCAGGCTCAAAAGCAGGGTAATCAGGCCCAGATGGCTGATCGTGGAATAAGCCAGCAATCCTTTGATGTCGCGCTGGAAAATCGCGAAATAGGCGCCAAGCAGAAGCGAGGCCGCGCCGGCGATGCCCAGGATCAGGAACCATTCATAGGTGTTGCCGAGTACGGGCCAGAAGCGCGCCATCAGGAACACGCCTGCCTTCACCATGGTCGCCGAATGAAGATAGGCCGAAACGGGTGTCGGCGCGGCCATAGCGTTGGGAAGCCAGAAATGGAACGGGAATTGCGCGCTTTTGGTCAGGGCGCCCAGCACGATCAGGCACATGGCCGTCAGATACAAGGGATGCGAGCGGACCAGGTCGCCTGAATCGAGCACGCGGTCCAGATCGTAGCTACCGACAATATGGCCGATGATCAGAACGCCGGCCAGAAGGCACAGGCCGCCGATGCCGGTGATGGTCAACGCCATGCGGGCGCCGTCGCGCGCATTGGCGTTCTGATACCAGTAGCCGATCAGCATGAAGGACACGATGCTGGTCAGTTCCCAGAAAATCACCAGCAGAATCAGGTTTCCCGACAGGACGACGCCGAGCATGGCGCCCATAAAGGCCAGGAAAAACGCAAAAAAGCGCGGGATCGCGTCGTCGGGCGACATGTAATAACGCGAATAGATGACAACCAGCAGGCCAATGCCCGTGATCATCATTGCAAACATCCACGCAAAACCGTCCATGCGCAGCGTAAAGGTCAGCCCCAGGGTCGGCAGCCATTGCATGTCGAGACGCAGCGGCGCGCCTTGGGCAATCGCCGGATATAAAGCGATGGACAAACCGAATGCGCCGAGCGCAACGAGTGCTGCCGCCCAGGTTTCGGCGTTTCGGGCGTTGGTTGGAAACAATGCAGCGATGCACGCGCCTGCAAAAGGCAGGGCGATCAGCAACATCAGCATGGTTTCGTGGGCCATTCTGCTCCGGCTCGCTTTGAAGGAGTACGCCCTTGCGGTATCTCACCCATTATGGTTGACTTCAACCCTCTTCGGCAAGATTTGTGAGCGGAGATTTTGCAGGAATGCCGTTATTTCCAGAGCAATGCCGCGCAGCGCGCGGGCTGCTCAACTGGACACAGGAAGACCTTGCCTCAACAGCAGGTGTGTCGCGCAGCACGATCAAGGACTTCGAATGCCATCGCCACGCGTTGCATCGCAGTTCGGAAGATCTGCTGGTGCGTGCTTTCGAGATGCGCGGTGTTCAGCTGATTTTCGATGGCGAAAGCACATTCGGGGTGCAGTTGATCCCCGGCTGATTGTCTCTGAGCCTGACCGGCGGTTTCAAGGGGTGCAAAAAGGGCTGACGCTGGCGGATCCGAGGGGCGAGGGGCAGGTTCACGCGGCGAAGATCTGCGGGCCTGAGCCTCTTACCCGGTTTCGGCCATCGCCCTTTGCGCCGTAAAGTGCACGATCGGCGCGCTCCAAAAGCGTCTCAAAACTTTCAGGAGCGCCAGCGCAGATGGTGACACCGATGGAAACGGTGGATTTCACATTGCCTGCCGAGGTTGGCAACGGCTCTTTTTCCAATTCGTTGCGGATTGCCTCCGCAAGTTGCATCAGGGGCTGCAAGCCGGTGGATGGCACCACGACGCAGAATTCTTCTCCGCCGATCCGCGCGACAGTATCGCAGGCTGCGGTCTGCTGGCTCAGAATTTCGGCAAAGCCTTCCAAAACTGCGTCGCCGGCTGCGTGTCCGAAACGGTCATTGACGCTTTTGAAGTGATCGAGATCGAGCAGGATCAAACCCGTTCCGGGTGCAATATCGCCTTTGGCGAACAGGTCGAACAAGGCGCGACGGTTCAACAAACCGGTCAGCGGGTCGGTCATCGAGGCCGCCTGATGGCGTCGTGCGGCGCGGGTCTGGTTCAAGGCGAGCGAAATCGCGCCAATCCCGGTCAGGCTGACGATCGTTATCACGGCGTTTAGATCTTCTGCCGGATTGGATGGCATGGTCGAGAGCGACAGCGTTCCCTGACGGATCAACGGGATGATGCACAGGAAAAACGAGACGCCGATCAGAAGGAAAAGCCAGCTATTGATCGTCATCGGCAAAGGCGCTTCGCGGCGTCCGCTCCAGAATTCAAATCCCGCCAGGATCATGAAAAGACCGGTCAGGGCATTCGCAAAGATCGTTCCTACAGCTTCATAGCCTGCCGAGAACAGCGCAACCACCGTCACGACCTGAGCGAGGCCCAGTACTATGGTCAAGTTCCAACTCTGACGGCCCCGGTGAAATTGGCGGCTTCCGGCATAAACGAGGGTAGTTCCCGCCATCAGGAATGCGAAAGATGCGCAATGCAGGCCGGAATTATAGTTATCCTGCAAGAAAACGAAGCAGGAGATCCCGATCACGAACAAGCCCATGGCGATCGCCCATATCAGCATGAACTGCTCTGAACGGGAATTTATCCAGGTCAGGAACAGGGTCACGCCAAGGGCGGCTCCGGAAAAGCCGATCGCCGCCAAAAGGGAGAAATAATCGAGCAACCTGACCGCCGTGTTGGGTTCCGATCCCTCGTATGGGGCTCAAAGCCTAATTTTCTGCCAAGGAGAGTGCTGAGGTATATCGCTCTGGGATGGGCAGAGCGCAAGGCAGAAGTTAGGAAATGTGATACCTCACAGGGTGGAAAGTCTTGCGATGTCTGAGAAAAGCGAACAAAACGGCGGTCCGAACATCGCGAACCGCCGCTCGTCTGGTTGAGGGTTCAAGTCGACAGGAAGAACCCGTCTTCGATCACTTGTCCAACGAGTCCGATGTTTTCCGCACTTTCGGTGAAGCCGACCAGAGCCTCCGCCCGGTCGCGAGACCCGCTGTCCAGCTCGTTGACCCAGAAGCGGATACCGGCCGCGTCGCCGTCACGTTGAAGAATGTTCTCATACAGTTCTTCAATAAAGGCCTGATTGCTCAATTGCCCGTAGGTCCGCTGGAATTCGACGGAATAAAGGAAATCCGCCGCGACATCGAAAGCGTCCTTCGCGCCGCTGTCCAACACGTCGATCCAGTAATCCAGCCCGCCTGCATCGGGCGCGCGGTCGAACGCGGCCTGGTAGATGCGGTAAGCGAAGCCGGATGTTTCACCCGCACCCGTGTCGATGTGGAGCGTCCCATCGGAAAACACCACGCGTTCGACGTCGAGAAGATAATCCACCTTCTGGTCATTGGCGATGAAGATGCCGTTGGACCCGACCGCATAGGCGAATTGTGTGGCCGAAGCGGTGTAGATCGCGAAATCGGTGGCGCCGCGACCATCGAAATAGGTGGTCTGGTCCAGGCTGATCGTTTCGCGGTCGGTTGCGTCCGTGCCGATGATCACCACGTCGAAATCATCCGGATTGGTGCTGTTATCGGGCACGCCGTTATTGTCCCGGTCGCCATCCAGATCGAGATCGATGGTGATCGTGTCGAGAATATCGATGCCAATCAACCCACCATCCGGATCGAGGATCGAGATATCGATTGCCTTGTTCAAAAGACTGACATCGATCAACCCGTCGCCGTCCTTGTCGAGGAGCGACAAGCTCAGCAGGCCGTCGCCATTGACCTGCGGCAAGAGGTCCAGACGCAAAAGAGCGTCCTGGTCCAGAAGCCGCACGTCGATCAGCCCGTCGAGCAGTCCGTTCGAGTTGAGGATAGGTCCGAGCAGCCCGGTTCCAGAGCCGCTGCCAGAGCCGCCCCCAGACCCCCCACCGACAATGCCGGTGATCGGCGCAAGCAGGCCGCCGCCATTCGTGTTGCCTGATCCGCCCGAGCCGCCCCCGAGCAATCCGCCAACAACCCCTCCAATTGGATTCAAGAGTCCGTCAAGCAATGCCATGCGTTTTCTCCAAGCCCAAAGTGAGTCCCGGTTTGAAACTATGACGCTAGGGAAAGGTAATCAACTAAAGATTGAGTTAAATAAGTTTACAACCCAAGGTTACATGCGAAACAGTTGTGCACGATACAAGATTTGGTGAAGCAGATTCCGTGCGCGCAGCTTCGAACATGACTTCCTTGGTCATGTTTGGCGGTGTATAGGGCGCTTATGCTGAACGCTCCGCTTTTTCTGAAATCCCAGGCAGTTGTCGAGCTGAGCCAGCCGGCCGCCATCCTTCAAACGCTGTGCAAGCATTTCGAGGAGCATGGCGAAGTGGCTTACGACGACCGTCAGGGCAGCCTTCAAACACCTTACGGCAACGCGCGTTTGGAAGCGGGCGAAACGACCTTGACGCTTTATGCCGAAGGCAGGGACGAAACCTATCTGTCCTATATCAAATGGTCGCTGGCAGAGCACCTGGTTGATTTTGCGAAGGAAGACGCGCCGGTCATCGAATGGTCGGGCGAGCATCATGTCGGGCAGCTATTGCCGTTTTTCCGTGAAATGACGGTGGTTTCCAGCCGGGAAGTGACGCCGATGATGCGGCGCTTGACCTTGAATGGGCAAAATCTCGCACGCTTCGCAACCGGTGGCCTTCATGTCCGCTTGCTTCTCCCGTTGAAGGGTGTTGCGCCGGAATGGCCGGTGATGGGCATGGATGGACGGCCGCAATGGCCGCAAGCCGATCGCCGTCCGATCGCGCGTATCTATACGATCCGCAGTATCGATCCGGAAAAGGGCATGGTCGACATCGACATGGTGCTACATGAAGGCTCGGCGCCCGGCTCGGATTTCGCCCGCTTTGCGCAGCCCGGCGATATTGTCGGCATGCTCGGCCCAAGCGGCAGTCATGTGCCTGAAGCGGACTGGTATCTGTTTGCCGGCGATGAAACCGCGCTTCCTGCCATTGCGCGGGAACTGGAACGCTTGCCTGCCTCGGCTCATGCGGTTGTCCGCATCGAAGTGGCCGACCGCGGCGAAGAACAGGCTTTGCCGTCGGCTGCCTCCCTGGATCTGCAATATCTGCATCGCAACGGATGTTGCGCGGGCAAGAGCTCGCTTTTGAAGGATGCCGTTCTTGCGGTCGAGTGTCCGAAGGATGGCTGTCGGGTTTTTGCCTGGAGCGGCACCGAGCATCAGACATTCAAGGCTTTGCGCAAATTCATGCGCGCCGATATGGCGCTGCCGCGCGAACAGCATTGGGCGACGGGCTATTGGCGTTTGAACGCGGCTGGCGATCATTAAAGCGGTTCTTCCGCGTTTCAGAAATAGTCTTGATTGCTCTATGCGCTTGCAGCCAGTGGCTTGACGGGACCGTTTGCGCGCAATAGCCCGAACGCGCCATAAGCCGGAGCCCAGCCTGATGCCCAGTTCGACGATCCCCAGTTCCACCCTCATCGCCCCATCCATCCTGTCGGCCGATTTTTCCCGGCTGGGAGATGAGGTTGAAACGGTTGTTGAAGCCGGGGCGGACTGGGTTCACCTCGATGTGATGGATGGGCATTTCGTGCCGAACATCACATTCGGTCCTCCCATCATCAAAGCGATCCGTCCGCGCACAAAGGCATTCTTCGATTGCCATTTGATGATCGCCCCGACCGACGCCTATCTGGAGGCTTTCGCCGATGCGGGATGCGACGCGATTACGGTGCATGCCGAGGCCGGGCCACATCTCGACCGGTCCCTGCAGGCGATCAAGTCGCTGGGCTGCCAGGCAGGCGTGGCGCTCAACCCGTCAACGCCGGAAAGCGTGCTCGATTATGTTCTCGACAGGCTTGATCTGATCTTGCTGATGACGGTCAATCCCGGCTTCGGCGGTCAGGCGTTCATTCCCGCCATGGTCGACAAGGTCGCACGCGTCAGGAAGATGATCGGCGATCGCCCGATCCGCATTTCCATTGATGGCGGGGTGACGCCGCAAACCGCGCCGCTGGTTTGTGGAGCGGGCGCCGATGTTCTCGTTGCCGGTTCGGCTGTTTTCAAGCCGGGCGGCCTTGAAACCTATCGCAGCAATATCGCGGCGATCCGCGAGGCCGCCGACAAGGCGCGCGCCTGAAGTTTAAATCAAACTGGCCCGCAAGGAATGAGCGCTGCGCGCGGCGGCATTTCCAGCGGGTCAGCAGGTCTTGGCCTTGATGGAGTTGCCAAAAAAATGACTGAACCTTGGGCGAAGGCCGTTTTGTTCGATTTCGATGGAACGCTGATCGATTCCGCCCCCGATATCCATGCGGCAACCAATATCCTGCTGGCCGAGGACGGTCTGCCCCCGCTTGGTCTTGCTCAGGTCAAGGCGATGATCGGAGAAGGCACGCGCAAGCTGGTTGAACGCGCTTTTGCAGCATCCGGCAAGCAACTGGATGAAGCCGAGCTCGATGCGAAATATGCGCGTATGAAACCGCTTTATGCGGCCAATCTGACAGGGCTCACTCGTCTCATGCCGGGCACGCGCGAAGCGCTCGATGCTTTGAAAAAGCAGAAGGTCGCGATGGCGCTGGTCACCAACAAGCCGGATTTCGCGATCACGCAGATTCTGAAACATTTCGATATTGCGGACTGTTTTCCGGTTATCGTCGGTGGGGAGTCTGGCGTCCCGCACAAGCCCGCGCCCGACATGGTGCTTTTGGCACTGTCGCGTTTGGGTGTCGAAGCCGCAGAAGCGGTGTTCGTGGGTGACAGTCCAGCCGATGCGAGGGCGGCGCAAGCAGCGCATGTGAAGCTTGTTCTGGTTGAAGGCGGCTATTCGCGCGAGCCGCTTGAAACGCTTGACGCCGATTGCGTGATCGACGACCTGACCGGATTGAACGACGCGATAAAGCGTCTGGCACCGGGGGTTTGAACCCCAAGATTCCGTTAACCGGAATTTTTCAGACAATCGCAAGCCTTCACCCATTATGCCTTCGGGTATGAGCAAGCTTCTGATTGTTGAAGACGACGAATCCGTGCGCATGTTTACCGCACGTGCCCTTATGGCTTCCGGTCATACGGTTGAAACCGCAGCCGATGGTGAAGATGGTCTGATGGCCATCCGCAATGCACAAGGCGGTTTCGATCTCGTTTTGTCGGATATCCGTATGCCGATCATGGACGGGATTGAGATGGCCAAACATGCGGCCACCGCCTTTCCCGGCCTGCGCATTCTTTTGATGACGGGCTATGCCGAACAGCGCGAACGCGCGAGCGATCTTGAACGCATCATCCTGGATGTCGTGCCGAAACCCTTCACGCTGGCGGAAATCCGCTCGAAGGTGACGACCGCGCTCGCAGCCTGATCCGGTTTCGGGATCTGGCAGCAAGTCGCGCATCGTGCCCGCATCGTAACTGCGGCGCAGGAACTCGCCCGCATCCTTGCAAGTTATCCCCGTTCGAATAGGGCGGAGATGACGCGTGCTCGATCCAGACGACAAGCCAGATACCGATATTGAAAGCGGCGGAATTTCCAACGAGCGGCAAAACGCGGCGGAAAAAACAGAAGCCCTTTCGGAAATTCCGAAAATTCGCGGCCTGCGTTACCAATCGGATGAGGGACCGGGCTTCTCACGCATACGCGCGGGCACTGGTTTCGGCTACCGCGATGCCGACGGCAAGAAGATCACCGATTTGGAAACGCGCGATCGCATCCGCTCGCTCGCCATTCCGCCCGCTTGGGAAAATGTCTGGATTTCGCCGGATCCGCGCGGACATATCCAGGCAACGGGCCGTGATGCGCGCGGGCGCAAGCAATATCGCTATCACCCGAAATGGTCCGAACATCGCGACGAGCAGAAATATTCCAATCTCAGCAATTTTGCCGATGCGCTTCCCGCGCTTCGCATGCAGGTCGAAAGCGATCTTCGCCGCCATGGCCTGCCGTTTGAACGCGTGGTGGCCTCAATCGTTTGGCTTCTCGACAACACGATGATCCGGGTCGGAAATCCCGCTTATGCGCGTGACAACAAGAGCTTCGGCCTGACCACCTTGCGCGACAAGCATGTGAAGATCGAAGGATCGAAACTGCGCTTCGCTTTCCGGGGCAAATCCGGAAAGGAATGGAATTTGAAGCTGGTGGACCGGCGCATGGCGAAGCTGATCCGATCGACCCAGGATCTGCCAGGGCAGACATTGTTCCAATATCTGGATGATGATGGAGGGCGTTGCCCCATCCGCTCCGAGGACGTCAACGCCTATATTCGCGAACATTCGGGCGGCGCCTTTTCGTCGCGCAATTTCCGCACCTGGGGCGGCACGATCAGCGCCGCCACCTTTTTTGTCGGCACGCCATTGCCGGATACGCAGCGCGCGACGCGCGTGGCATTGAACGGCGTCATCGACAAGGTTGCGGGACGGCTCGGCAACACGCGCGCGGTTTGCCGCCGGTCTTATGTCCATCCGCGCGTAATCGAGGGCTGGTCGGATGGAACGCTTGCGCAGGAGCTGGCCGAAGTCCGGCGCTCGTTTCGCAAGCCGCATGAGGGCTTGGATGAAGAAGAAACGATCATGAAAAAATGGCTGGCAAGTTGATGCCAAGCAAAAACTCCCCTTGGATGCATTCCCATCGGCGATCAAATTTTTGTCGTCCGGTCGTCTTTGCTTGACGCTTTCCAGTCGCCGGGTTCATGACCGAAGGGCGGTTCGCCGCTTTACGATGGAGGATGGAAGGCTTATCGATTCCATATGAAGCTTAGCAAATATGTTTGGCCAATCGTCGGCGTTGCGGCGGTTTTGTTTTCGATCTGGCTGCTGGTGCAGGAGTTGCGCGGGTTGTCGATGGACGACCTGATGGACAGTCTGGGCGATATCCCCGCTTATCGCTGGGTCCTCGCCGCAATCGCAACCTGCATCGCTTATGTCGGGCTTGCCGGCTATGACCGCCTGGCGCTCCGGCATCTTGGCCGCAAGGGCATATCCTTCTTCTTCATAACCTTATGCTCGTTCACGACCTATGCCTTGTCGCACAATATCGGCGCATCGGTGTTTTCGGGTGCGGTGGTGCGGTATCGCGCATACGGGTCGAAAGGGCTGACTGCGAAGGAAATCGGCATTCTTGTCGCCTTTTGCTCATTCACATTTGCCTTGGGCGTGATCCTGCTGTTCGGCCTCGTGCTGGTCACCCATCCCAACATTACCGAGCGCTTTGTCGGCCTTTTGCCGCTGGAGGCTTCGGCTGCCATGGGCTGGGTTCTGCTTGGCCTGGTGGCGCTTTACGTCGTGTTCAGCTGGCTCGGTCTCAAACCGTTGAAAATCGGCAGTTTCGAGCTCAGCTATCCGCGCTTGCCGGTTGTTGGACGCCAGCTTCTGATCGCGCCTGTCGAAATTCTCGCTGCTGCCGCGATTATCTATTTCGCTCTGCCTTCGGAAGGAAATCCGGGCTATTGGGTCGTGCTCGGCATTTTCCTTGTGTCTTTCTCGGCAGCGCTGATCTCGCATGCCCCGGGTGGGCTGGGCGTGCTTGAACTCGTTTTCATCACCGCGATGCCGGAAATGCAGCAGGAAGACGTCTTGGCGGCATTGCTCGTGTTTCGGGCTTTTTATCTTCTGACGCCCTTTGTTCTGGCGCTGTTCGTCATTCTCGGCTTCGAACGTTCACAGCTGAAGCGTGAACGCGCCTTGTCGGCGACGCCATCCCTGGCCCGCGAACGATAAGCACCTGCCCCTATCGCGCAACGCTGCGATCGTTTAACTCGACGCCGGCTTTCGGTTTGGGGCGGGTGTGGATGCGGTCTCGATTATTATCTCTTGCTCCGATATTATTCGTCCTCTTGTGGTCGACCGGATTTATCGGCGCGCGCTTTTCCATGCCGTTTGCGGAGCCGTTCGGTTTTCTCGCGATTCGTTATGGGCTTTCGGCGCTAATTCTGATTGGCGCAGTTCTCGTGCTGCGTCGTCCGCTCTTACCGCCGAAATTGTTCGTCCACGCCATGATTGCCGGTGCCTTGCTGCATGGCATTTATCTCGGCTGTGTGTTCTGGGCGATCCATGAAGGATTTCCAGCCGGGCTGACCGCGGTCATCGTGTCGCTGCAACCTTTGCTTGTAGCCTCGCTCGCTGGTCTGTTTCTCGGCGAAAATGTTTCGCCCCGGCAGTGGCTCGGATTGGCGCTCGGGCTGACCGGAACGATCCTTGTGGTTTCGCCAAATCTCGGTTTTACCGATTCCGGGCTTAGCCAAACCAGTATTTTGATCTGTATAATCGCCCTTTTAGGCATCAGCGCGGGCACCATTTGGCAAAAACGCTTTGTCGGTCAGGCTGACCTTCTGCAAGGTACGATGTGCCAGTATCTCGGTGCGCTGGTGGTCACCCTGGTGCCGATGCTGATGCTGGAAGAGGGCCGATTCACGTGGAACCTCAGCCTCGTCTTGTCCTTGCTGTGGCTGGTTTTCGGCCTGTCCCTCGGTGCCGTATTCTTGCTGATGGCCATGATCCGCAACGGCGCGGTTTCCAAGGTTTCCTCGCTGTTTTACATGGTGCCGGCCGTCACCGCGCTGATGGCATTTTTGTTGTTCGACGAGCGTCTTAGCC
>JAFAGL010000294.1 GCA_023422735.1 Pseudomonadota bacterium | reverse complement strand
GGCCTGGACAAGCCGGCAGGGTCGTTCGGTTCGACCATGGAGGTTTTGAACTCCGGCCTCTTCGAGCGTTACGGCATTACCCATATGGGCGTCGCCGGGCACCCCGAGGGCAGTCCGGATTTCGATGAGGCTGTCTCCTTGCAGGCGCTGCAAGAAAAACAAGATTTTGCACGACGCACGGGCATCGAGTTGCGCATCGTGACCCAGTTCGGTTTCGACCCTGACGGCTTTGTCGCCTGGGCCGAGAAAATCAAAGCGCAGGGTATTGACCTTCCGGTCCACCTTGGGGTTTCCGGACCGGCGAAAATCCCCACTCTCATCAAGTATGCGATGATGTGCGGCGTGGGAAATTCGATCCAGTTCCTGCGCAAGAACGCCCTGTCGCTGGCAGCGCTGGCCGTCGGTCACGATCCTGAGGAGATCGTTGCGCCTATTGAAGCCAGCGCGAACCGGCCCTTCTCCCCTATTACCCAGATTCATGTGTTTCCGTTTGGCGGCTTGAAGAAATCCGCCGAATGGCTGGTAAAGCGCGGTTCTTGGGACATGGCGATACCAGCGCGTTTGTCTGCCTGAAATTCAGTTCAACTCATTCAACTCTCATGCAAGGCCACTTTTCATGACCCGCACGATCGTCGCCTCGGCGACCCGCGAAATCGTCATCGGCTTCGATCAGCCCTTTTGCGTCATCGGCGAGCGCATCAACCCCACAGGACGCAAGAAGCTGGCTGCCGAAATGGTTGCCGGCAACTTTGAAACAGTGGTGAAGGATGCGCTGGAACAGGCGCGCGCCGGCGCAACCATGCTGGATGTGAATGCCGGTGTCACCGCCGTCGATCCCAACGCCACCGAGCCGGCTCTGCTGGTGCAAACGCTGGAAATCGTTCAAAACCTGGTGGATCTGCCGATTTCGATCGACAGTTCGGTGACCGGCGCCATCGAAGCCGCGCTCAAGGTTGCCAAGGGCCGACCGCTGGTCAACTCCGTGACGGGCGAGGAAGAAAAACTCGCAGCGATCCTGCCGCTGGTCAAGAAATACAATGTGCCGGTTGTTGCGATCTCGAATGACGAGACCGGCATTTCAATGGACCCGGATGTTCGCTTTGCAGTGGCCAAGAAGATCGTGGAACGCGCTGCCGACCATGGCATTCCGGCGCATGACATTGTTGTCGACCCGTTGGTCATGCCGATCGGCGCGCTGGGCGATGCCGGGCGGCAGGTGTTTACCCTGCTTCGTCGGCTGCGCGAGGAATTGAAGGTCAACACCACCTGCGGCCTTTCCAACATTTCCTTCGGCCTGCCGCATCGGCATGGCATTAACGCAGCCTTCATCCCCATGGTGATCGGCGCCGGCATGACCTCGGCCATCATGAATCCGTGTCGTCCGCAGGAGATGGAAGCTGTGCGCGGTGCCAATGTGCTGGCGGGAACCGACAAGGACTGCATGACCTGGATCAAGACCTACAAGGACTACAAACCGGGCGAGCATGTTGGACCGGCACCTGTTGCCGTGAACACGCCTGGCACCGAGGGTTCGGCCCCTGCGGGACGACGCCGTGGCGGCCGCGAAGCCCGGATGGGAAGTCGGGGCTAAGCGAATTCTTTTCGTTGATCTGGCCCTCTTCAGGTTCTGCCTGTAGAGGGCTTTCGGCTTTTGAGATGAAATCGTCATGACCTCCCACGATCCCCTCGTCCTTTTCATGCCTTCGGGCAAACGCGGACGTTTCCCAGTCGGAACGACGGTGCTGGATGCTGCCCGCGAACTTGGCGTTTATGTCGAAAGCGTTTGCGGCGGCCGCGCGACCTGTGGCCGTTGCCAGGTGGAAGTGCAGGAAGGCAATTTCGCCAAGCACAAGATCACCTCGTCGGTCGCGCATCTGTCACCAAAGGGCCCGAAGGAAGAACGCTATGAGCGTGTCCGGGGTCTGACGGATGGGCGGCGCCTGTCCTGCTCGTCCACTATCCAGGGGGATCTGGTGATCGACGTGCCGCAAGACACGGTCATCAACGCTCAAGTTATCCGCAAAGCCGCTATCGACCGGATCATTCCGCGCAATCCGGCGGTTCAGCTTTGTTATGTCGAAGTCGATGAACCGGACATGCACAAGCCGCTGGGCGATCTCGACCGGCTCAAGGTCATGCTGGAAAAAGACTGGGGCTGGACCGATCTGCTCGTATCCCAGCATCTCCTGCCTGAAGTTCAGAAAATCCTGCGCAAGGGAAATTGGGGCGTCACCGCCGCTATTCATCGCGACCTCGAAACCTCGCGGCCGACCATGATCGCCTTGTGGCCAGGCTTGAAGAACGAGGCTTATGGCATTGCCTGCGATATCGGCTCGACCACTATCGCGATGCATCTGGTTTCGCTGCTATCAGGTTCGATCATCGCCTCGTCCGGCGCATCCAACCCGCAGATCCGCTTCGGCGAAGATCTGATGAGCCGCGTGTCCTATGTCATGATGAATCCGGACGGCCGTGCGGCCATGACATCAGCCGTGCGCCAGGCCATCAACCAGTTGACTGTCAAGGTTTGCGACGAAAGCGGCGTCGCGCGTGACGATATTCTCGACACCGTCTTCGTCGCAAACCCGATCATGCATCACCTGTTTCTGGGCATCGACCCGACCGAGCTCGGCCAGGCACCCTTTGCGCTGGCCGTTTCGGGCGCGGTGCATAGCTGGGCAAGTGAAATCGATCTCGACATCAATCATGGCGCGCGTGTCTACATCCTGCCCTGCATTGCTGGCCATGTCGGCGCCGATGCCGCCGGTGCAACCCTGTCCGAAGGACCATATCGGCAGGACAAGATGATGCTTCTGGTGGATGTCGGCACCAATGCCGAAATCGTGCTGGGCAACAAGGACCGGGTGGTCGCTGCCTCGTCGCCGACAGGTCCAGCCTTCGAGGGCGCCGAAATCTCATCCGGCCAGCGCGCGGCACCCGGCGCCATCGAGCGCGTGCGGATCGACGCGCAAACGCTGGAACCGCGCTTTCGCATCATCGGATCGGAATTGTGGTCCGACGAACCGGGCTTCGAAGCGGATGCAAAAGCCCTTGGCG
>JAFAGL010000170.1 GCA_023422735.1 Pseudomonadota bacterium | reverse complement strand
TTGCCACTCTCTATAGTGGACAACTCAACTCTCCGACCCGAATGTCCGTTGCGGTTATCTTCCGCGCGCGATCGCGGTGCCATAATAATCATCGATCCGTCGCGTATATCCATGTTCCATCCAGCCGGAATTTTCAGCTGACGCATAAGAGGGCGCGCCCTTGAAGCGGTCGCGCTGAATGGCGACCACATAGCCTTCCTCTTTGGTGCTATAAGACAGGACGCTCCACGGAATAGGATAGTAATCGCTGCCCAAGCCAAGAAAGCCGCCGAAAGACAGAACAGCGTAAGCAACCTTTCCGGAGGTCTTTTCGATCATCACATCATGAATTGTGCCGAGTTTCTCGCCACTTTCATCATAAACCGCCGTACCTTCCACCTTGCTGGCAGCGATCAGGCTTTGTGTTTCGGGATCCGTCATCTCAACGGTTTCGTTTTCGATGGGGGTGATGGGTGGGGTGAAATCCGACATTCCGCTCTCCGGCCATTGTCTCGATGTAACCGGCAGACGGGAAGGCGGTTCCATGCCATCTGCGCAAACCGCCGTAATCTGCGCTTGCGCGGCGCATAAAGGAACGCTACGGAAGCAACTTGTCGGTTCGCGAAAGCGACGAACAGGGAATTCGCAGCGGAACTTCCGCTTAACGAAACTGCCCCCGCAACTGTAGGCGGCGAACATCTCCGTAACACCACTGGATTGCAGGATCCGGGAAGGTCGGTAGATGTGTTGACCCGTCAGTCAGGAGACCTGCCGACAAGGAAATTGAACGAGCCGGGCGGGGCGTCCGGGGAGGTTGCTGTTGCTTCGCGGTCAGGCTGCCATGCGCGCTGCGATTGCGCGAATGGGGCAACGATATTCTCCACATGTACGCTCCAACCCGGCCAATGGCTGTGATGGAGTGCTTCTGGCAATGAAACTGCAGTGGTTTTTGATCCCCGCTTTCAGCGTTGGCTTGACGGCGTTGCCCGCTCAGGCCGAGCCGACGAAATATCCTTTGACGCTTCAAAATTGCGGCCAGACCGTCACTTTCGACCAGGCACCGGAAAGCGCGGTGACCGTCGGTCAGGCCGCAACCGAGGTGCTTTACAAGCTTGGCCTGGGCGAAAAGGTAAAGGGAACTTCGGTCTGGTTCACCGAGGTTCTGCCGGAATTCAAGGATTTGAATGCCAAGGTCGAACGACTGGCGGATAATGATCCGAGCTTTGAAAGCGTGGTCAACAAGCGTCCTGGCCTGGTTGCGATTCAGTTTGAATGGCATGTTGGGCCACAAGGCATCGTGGCAACGCGCGAGCAGTTCCATGACGTCAGCATTCTCACTTATATCCTGCCCGCTGACTGCGTCGCCAAGGATAATTCGGTCGGTATCGATGGCACGCGAACACAACTGTTTTCTACCGACAGTATCCACCAGGGGGTCCGGGAACTGGCGGAAATCTTTGATATTCAGGACCAGGGGGAGGCGGTTGTCGCTGACTTGAAGGATCGCGAAGCCAAGGCGATCGAGCGCGCCCAGGCGGCGCAGCGTAACGATGTGTCGGCGGTCTTCTGGTTCTCAAGCGCTGAAATGAATATCGATCCCTATGTGGCAGGGCGCAAAGGCGGGCCGGCCTATATGATGGAAAAGACCGGCATCAAGAATATCGTGGAGTCGGACGAGGAATGGCCGGTTGTCGGCTGGGAAACGATCGCCAAGGCCAATCCGACATTCATCGTCGTGGCCAAGATGGATCGTCGGCGGTTTCCGGCCGATGATGTCGAAAAGAAACTCGAATTCCTGAAATCCGACCCTGTCGCAAGTCAGATGGATGCGGTGAAGTCGGGACGGATCATCGTGATGGATGCCCATGCAATGGACGCCACAATCCGTACGGTGGACGGGATCGAAGTGCTGGCGGAAGCGCTGGAAGCCGCCGAATTACCGAATAAGAACTGACTTCAACGGGTTCAGGCTTGCGCAATGCGCCCCGCAATTGATACATTACGTTATTACATAACAGGAGGGATTATGCTTACGATAGGTCGAACAGTTGCGGGTGCGGCAGCACTGTTGGCGCTGAGCAATCTTGCTCACGCCGATGCCACAATTTATCCGCTGGAACTCGAAAACTGCGGTGTGACGCAAACCTTCGAGGCTGCACCGGCAAGCGTCGTGACTGTGGGCCAAAGCGGAACAGAAATGTTGTACGCTTTGGGTCTTGCTGACCGGGTTAAGGGAACCTCAGTCTGGTTCAATGATGTCTTGCCCGAATTCAAGGACGTCAGTGAAAAGATCGAGCGCCTTGCCGACAATCATCCCAGCTTTGAAAGCGTGGTTGCCAAACGCCCTCAGCTGGTCACGAGCCAGTTCGAATGGCATGTCGGCCCGCAAGGGGTGACGGCCACGCGCGAGCAGTTTTCCGACTTGGGAATTGCCACTTATATCATGCCCGCTGATTGCGTCGGCAAGGACAATGAGACCGGTGGCGACGGAACACGCAAGACGGCGTTTTCAATAGACAGCGTTTATCGCGCAATTGGTGACTTGTCGGAGATTTTCGACGTCCAGGACAAGGGGAGCGCGCTTGTCGCCGATATGAAGGCGCGAGAAACCGCAGCCAGCGAGAAAGCGAAGCAGCTGGGTCTGGAAGGGAGAACGGCAGTGTTCTGGTTTTCCAGCGCCGATATTGAGATTGACCCGTACATGGCCGGCCAAAAGGGGATACCTGCCTATGTCATGAACAAGATCGGGCTGAAGAATGTTGTCGAGTCGGATGAAGAATGGCCAGTTGTCGGATGGGAAACAATCGCCAAGGCCGACCCGGAAATCATCTTTCTCGCTCGGATGGACCGCCGACGTTTTCCAGCCGACGACTATCAGGTGAAGCTCGACTTCCTGAAGAGCGATCCAGTGACCAGCAAGATGCGCGCCGTCAAGGAAAACCGCATCATCGTCGTGGACGCGCACGCCATCCACGCCGGCATCCGCGTACCTACCGGTATTGAAACCATCGTCGACGGGCTGGAAGACACCTTTCAAGCCAAATGATCGGAGCCGGATCGGATCGAGCGGGGGGCATTGCGAGCACTGAACGCGTGCCCGGCCACAAGCGGCGCATCGCAGCCTATAGTCTTGCTGCGTTCGCGCTGCTTCTGCTTGCAGTTGCCATGGGTGCTGCGATCGGGGAAACCGCGATCCCGCTCGATGTGATCGGCAAGACGGTCGCCAATCGCATTTTCGGCGCGGGTTATCAGCTCGATGCGATCGAGGAAGGCATTGTCTGGAGTTATCGCATCAGCCGCGCGATCGTTGCGGCAAGCTGCGGCGCGGCGTTGGCTGTCAGCGGCGCGGTTCTGCAATCTCTGCTGCGCAATCCACTGGCCGATCCCTATCTGCTTGGGCTTTCGGCAGGCGCCTCGACCGGCGCCGTGCTTGTCACCGTGATCGGCATCGGCGGGGGGATGATCTCCTTGTCGGTCGGTGCATTCTGGGGAGCCGCATTGGCCTTCGGCCTCGTGGCCCTTCTCGCCAAGGCAGCCGGAGGTGGCGTCAGCGTCCAGGGCACCGGGCAGATCATCCTGGCCGGCATCGCCGGCTCGCAACTCTTCAATGCGCTGACTTCGTTCATCATCACGCGTTCGGCCAATGCGGAGCAGGCACGCGGCATCATGTTCTGGCTGCTCGGCAATCTGAGCGGCGTGCGCTGGGACGATGTGTGGCTGGCGGTGCCGGTCGCTTTCATCGGCGTCGTGATCTGTATCTGGCACATGCGTGCGCTGGATGCCTTTGCGTTCGGCGCGGATTCGGCGGCGTCGCTGGGGATCCCCGTGCGTCGCGTGCAGGTGGTTCTGATTGCGATCACCGCGGTGATGACGGCGGTTATGGTCAGTCTTGTAGGCTCGATCGGCTTTGTGGGACTGGTTATTCCACATGCGGCGCGCTTTCTTGTCGGCGTTCGGCATGGAAGGCTGTTGCCGGTCACGGCCTTGACCGGTGCAGTATTTCTGGTGATCGCCGATATCGTCTCGCGCACCGCCATTCCGGGGCAGGTCGTGCCGATCGGCGTGATTACCGCGCTTGTGGGTGCACCGGGTTTTGCTCTCATTCTTATTCGCGGGCGGCGCATCCGATGATCCTGCGGGCCGAAAATCTTTCGTGGACCGTGCGTGGTAGCGAGATTGTTCGCGACATCGGGATCGAGGTCAAAGAAGGCGAAATGCTGGGGATTCTCGGCCCCAACGGATCCGGCAAATCGACGCTAATGAAGATGCTTGCAGGCATTCTGGCTCCGACGTCAGGTTCCGTTTACCTCAAGAACCAGCTCATGACTTCGCTGTCGCGACGCGCCATTGCGCAGGTGCTGGCTTTCGTGGAGCAGCATGCCGGAACAACCGAGCGGATCACCGTGCGCGACGCAGTCGAACTGGGCCGAACGCCATGGCTTTCAGCGATCGAACCCTGGGCGCCGCGAGATGATGCGCTGGTGGCGCGCGCACTGGCAGATGTCGATATGACGACAATGACAGCGCGGTTCTGGCATACGCTTTCAGGCGGAGAACAGCAGCGTGTGCATCTTGCACGCGCCTTGGCGCAGCAACCGCAAATCCTGCTTCTCGACGAGCCGACCAACCATCTCGACATCGAGCATCAGTTGGCCATTCTGGAACTGGTGCGCGCGTTGCCCATCACCACCGTGGTGGCTTTGCATGATTTGAATCAGGCCATGCATTGCGACCGGGTTGCGGTGCTAGATCATGGCAATCTGATCAAGGTCGGCCCGCCCATGGAGGTGCTGACGATGCAACTGATGCGCGACGTTTTCAAAGTGCGTGCCAGCTTCCTGATCGACCCGCAGGACAACAGCCGCGTCATCCGCTTTCAGCCAATTGCAAAAAGTCCCAAAGACGATGTTTCAAGGAGTGCCTGAAATGATCCGTTCTGTCTTGATCGCCGCGTTTCTTTTCTTCGGCATGGCCGGTTTGGTGCATGCCGAAACGCATGAGGTGAAAATGCTCAATCGCGGTCCCAACGGACCGATGGATTACGAGCCTGCCTATCTCGTGATCGAGCCGGGCGACACGGTGAAATTTCTCGCCACCGTGAAGGGGCACAACGCTGCAACGATTGAAGGCTTTCTGCCACAAGGTGCAGAACCTTTTCTGGGCAAGATCAATCAGGAAATTGAGGTCACCTTCGACAAGGAGGGCATCTACGGAATCAAATGCTCACCGCATTTCGATATGGGAATGGTGATGCTGATCCAGGTCGGCGACGGCAGCGTGGATGATGTGAACCTGCCGGAAAAACTGCCGAACAGTGCGCGAAAGCGGTTCGGCAAGATCATCGACGCTGCCAAGCAGGCAGGCCTGTGATGGGCGCCGTTGCGCCGCGGACTGCGCGGGCGATGGCAGAGCACTGGACCGCGCGCGCCGACCGGTTCGACGGCGCGGCCTCGCATCTGAAGGCTTTTGATCTCTGGCTGGAGCTGTTTCGTCGAATTCTGCCCTCAGAACCGGTGGATGTGCTCGATCTTGGAACGGGGACAGGAGCCTGCGCGCTTCTTTGCGCCTCGCTTGGTCACCACGTGACTGCGGTGGATGGTTCATCCGGCATGCTCGATTTTGCCCGTAAACAGGCGCAGCAACGCAGTCTCGACATCCACTTTGTTCAAAACACGATGGATGAGGCTGATCTGCCGGATGTATCCGCAGATGTGGTGACATTGCGCAATGTCTTATGGACGCTTGAAGAGCCGCAGGAAGCGTTGAGGCTGGCTCATCGCGTTTTGCGGCCCGGCGGCATGATCGTCGTTTCCGATGGCCTGTGGCGTTGCGCTGAAAATCGCAGCGCAGAGACTTTCGGTGCCGAACTTCCTTTTGTGAACGGGCTCCATGAGGATGATGTTCGGGGAATGTTGACTGAAGCAGGATTTGGCCAAGCCACTGCCTGGCAACAGTTTCTGCCGACTGATCTTTACGGCCCCATGTATGATCCCGGCGCAACCGAAAGCATCCGCTTCTTTGTTGTGAGCGCGCGGAAGCCTGCAGTGTGAAGCGACATTTTATCGGTGTCGCCTTTTCATGCGGCGATGTCGTTTTCCTATCCGCATGCGTGATTGCGACATGGTTCTGTGGCTGTATTCGAGGTGCTTCCAGCCGAAAGCCGGAAGAGAATTGGGAAGCCGGTGAAATTCCGGCGCTGCCCCCGCAACGGTAGCGAAGCTTGAATGCCCGATGGGAAACCACTGGATTTTTGGATCCGGGAAGGTATCGGGAAAGTCTGAGAAGACAGCTTCGGAGCCCGGAAACCAGCCTCGTTACATAAAACCGACTGATCGCGGTGGGCGGTCAAGAGGCAGAGCGTTGCAGGCCGATTGCGCATGCCTGCGAATGTTTTCCTCCATCACCACCAAGTTCAGTCCTTGTTGGGTTGCGAGGACGGACATGGATTTGCGTAGCGACACGCGTAGCGAAATGCTGAAGCTTATAAGCCAACGGCGGGACGGCTTCAGTCTGCAACAACCATTTTACATCGATCCCGAGTTCTACAAGCTCGATCTCGAACTTTTCTGGTACAAGGACTGGCTGTTTGCCGGCCATGATTGCGAGATCGCCAAGCCGGGCGGTTTTTTTACGGTTCAGGTCGGCGATTATCCCGTGGTGATCGTGCGCGGACGCGATGGCCAGATCCGCGCCTTTCATAATTCCTGCCGCCATCGCGGCAGCCGGGTCTGCACAAGCGAACGCGGCACCTCCGCGCGCCTGGTTTGTCCTTATCACCAATGGACCTACGATCTGGATGGCAGGCTCGTCTTCGCGCGCCAGATGGCGGACGGGTTCGACAAGGATGACTTCGGCTTGAAGCCGGTCGCCTGCGAAAGCGTGGGTGGCTACATCTTCATCTGCCTGGCTGATGAACCCGCAGATTTCGCCCCGTTCCGGACATTGATGGAGCCGTATTTCGAGCCGCATCAACTGAAGGATGCGAAGATCGCATACCAAAGCACCATCATCGAAAAGGGAAACTGGAAGCTGGTGTGGGAAAATAACCGCGAATGCTACCATTGCGCAGCCAACCATCCGGAACTTTGCAAGACCTTCCCCGAAGCCCCCACTGCCACCGGCGTGAACGGGGCCGACAGTGACCCTGAAATGCTGGAACACTGGGCGAAATGTGAGGCGGCTGGTTTGCCTTCGCGCTTTCGAATCGACGAGCGCGGCCAGTTTCGGGCGACGCGCGCCCCCTTGTTGCGCGACGCGGTGAGCTACACATCGGACGGCAGGCCTGCGGTTGCGCGCAATCTTTCGCAGCAAGCTTCGGCCGACCGGATCGGCACGCTGATGCTTTATCATTATCCGACGACGTGGAACCATGTTCTGGGCGACCATGCCGTCACCTTCCGCGTGTTGCCGATCTCTGCAACGGAAACCGCAGTGACCACCAAATGGCTCGTGCACAAGGACGCCGTGGAAGGTGTCGACTACGACCTTCAGAACCTCATCCATGTGTGGACCGAAACCAATAACGAGGACCGCCGCATCGTCGAGGAAAATGCGTTCGGCATCAAATCGCCCGCTTACGAACCAGGGCCTTATTCGGAATTTCACGAAGGCGGCGTGATTCAGTTTGTCGATTGGTATGCGCGTTTTCTTCAGGACCGTTTGCAGGGCGAAGGCCCCAAACTTCGCGAAGTTGCCTGAAGCCCAGAGCTGTTCGATGACTGTCGTAACCGATCCGCAATTGTATCGTCATCTCGACGAGATGGTGCCTTGGGATGATCGAATCCAGGTGCTGGAGGTCATCGGAATCCGTGATGAAACGCCGGATGTGAAAACCTTTACCTTCCGGTCGGATGCACAGACCTGGTTCCGTTACAAACCGGGCCAGTTCATTACGCTGGAACTGCCGGTTGATGACGAAGCGGACGCAGCGCCGTTGATGCGCACTTATACGCTGTCATCGTCGCCTTCGCGGCCCTTTTCGATCGCCGTGACGATCAAGGCGCAGGCCGACAGTATCGGTACGCGCTGGATGTTCGATCATCTCACTGAAGGCGCGTCTCTCAAGGCGAGGGGACCGGCCGGTGATTTCACGCATCACAATCATCCAGCCGGCAAATATCTGTTTCTTTCCGCCGGATCGGGCATCACGCCGATGATGTCCATGCTGCGCTGGTTGAACGATTGCGCACCCTGGACCGATGTGTCTTTCGTGAACTGCGCGCGGCGGCCCGAAGAGATCCTGTTTCGCCGTGAACTCGAATTGCTCGGCGCCAACATGCCCGGCCTGTCGCTCGGCTTCCTGATTGAGGAACGCTCAAGTCGCGAAAGCTGGTTCGGTCATATGGGGCGCATCGACGCCGTGCGCTTGCCGCTGCTGGCACCCGATTTCCACGAGCGCGAAATTTTCTGCTGCGGGCCGGATCCTTTCATGCGCGCCGTGCGGTCCATGCTGGAAAACGCCGGCTTCGACATGGAACACTACCATCAGGAAAGCTTCGGCGCACCGAAAACCGAGGCGATCGCCGCAGCGGCTGTTGAAGCGGCAGCGGAAGAGGAGGTCGCGGTCGAAAGCCTGCCGATTCGCTTTTCCGATTCGGGCATTGAGGGAATTTGCCTGCAAGGACAGACCGTGTTGCAGGCCGCCCGCGCCAATGGTGTTCGAATTTCGGCTGCATGCGAGTTCGGTTTATGCGGCACCTGCAAGGTCCTGAAACTTTCACGCAATGTAGATATGAGCCACAATGGCGGCATTCTCGATGAGGAGATCGAGGAAGGATATATCCTTGCATGCTGTTCGAAACCGGAAACGGCGCTGGAAATCGAAGCTTGATCGTAAATTGTGTACAGATTTGCGGGGTTTCGGGATGGAGGGGAGGCAATCGGGTTGCCTCGCCTTGGCGTGATTTTTCCTCCGGTTTGTGCTGCTGAATGAAAGCGTTGCAAAATGGTTGGAGAAAAGACGCGCAACTCAGTTGATTGTGTGACGGCTTTTCTTTATGCGGGCTGTCGACGGAGAGGTGGCCGAGTGGTCGAAGGCGCGCCCCTGCTAAGGGCGTAGAGGTGGAAGCTTCTCGAGGGTTCGAATCCCTTCCTCTCCGCCACTTTTGCTGTAGTTCCCCAAAATCCGTTCTGCTTCAAATCGCTTCGAGTGATAGTTCCTCGTTTGGCTCGGTGTCGTCGAACCTAAATCGATCCGTCGTGGTTTCTCATCGTTTGCCCATCTGCCAGCCAGGATTATTTTCCTTGACCGGATGTGGCACAGCGTTTGATGCCATGGGAGAATAGGTTTAAGCGCTTTCCCAGCATCGGAATGAGGGAGGAAGTTTGTGCGTGCCATAGTCTGCAAGGAATTCGGGCCGGCAGAGATGTTGGCTGTTGAGCCAATCGAGCTTGCGGCACCCGGGCCCGGAG
>JAFAGL010000172.1 GCA_023422735.1 Pseudomonadota bacterium | reverse complement strand
GACGATGATGACGCGGCCGTTTACCTGTGATGAATCCAGCGTCTGCGCCAGGTCAAACAACGCCGCCGGGCCTTCATATTCATCGCCGTGATTGCCGCCGGTCAAAAGCGCAGTCGGCCCGTCGCCATTGGTGATCACGCAGATCGGGATCATGATCGATCCCCATGCGCTGTCGTCGCGACTGTAAGGCAGGCGCAAATGCCCGTGCTGAACGCCTTGGGCTTCAAAGTCGACGGACGCTGCGATCGGCGAGGGGCGGGGTGCGCTGGTCAACATGGTCAGCCCTTCATGAACAGCTGTCGCGGCACGTTGGACAGGCATTCGACGCCTGTTTCGGTGATCGCAATGCTTTCGGTGATTTCCAGTCCCATATCTTCCAACCACAGGCCCGTCATGAAATGGAAGGTCATGCCGGGTTTCAATTCGGTGCGGTCGCCAGGGCGAAGGCTCATGGTGCGCTCACCCCAGTCCGGGGGATAGGAAAGGCCGATTGGATAACCGGTGCGGTTGTCCTTGATGATCCCGTATTTCTTCAAAACCGCGAAGAATGCGTTCGCGATATCCTCACAGGCATTTCCGGGCTTGGCTGCTGCAAGGCCGGCTTCCATACCTTCCAGCGTCGCTTTTTCAGCATCAAGAAAGGCCTGCGTCGGCTTTCCGAGAAAGACCGTGCGAGACAAGGGGCAATGGTATCGCTTGTAAGCCCCGGAGATCTCGAAGAACGTGCCCTCGCCAAGCTTCATGGGCTTGTCGTCCCATGTCAGATGCGGGGCTGACGCATCGGCGCCGGAAGGGAGCAAGGGGACGATTGCCGGGTAATCGCCACCGAACTCCGGCGTTCCACGAATGCCTGCATCATAGATTTCCGCCACGAGATCGCATTTGCGCATGCCGGGTTCGATCACGTCGACAATGCGCTTGTGCATGAGTTCGACGATGCGGCCCGCCTTGCGCATGTAATCGAGCTCGGTCGGGCTCTTCTCGGCGCGTTGCCAGTTCACCAGACCGGCTGCATCCGTGAAGCGGGCATTCGGCAGATGCTTTTGCAGCGAAGCATGGGCAGCTGCCGAAAAATAGTAATTGTCCATCTCGACGCCGATGGAAAGCTTGTCCCATCCGCGTTCGCCAATCACTTCCGACAGGTAATCCATCGGGTGACGCTCGGTGGATTGCACATAATGATCGGCGTAACCGACGATATTTTCATGGGCCAGGTAAGCGGTGCGCTTGGCGCCATTTGCGTCCTGCTTGCGACCAAACCAGACAGGCTCGCCTGTTGGCGGCACCAGCACACATTGATGGACGTAAAAGGACCATCCATCATAACCCGTCAGCCAATGCATGTTCGACGGATCGGTGACGATCAAAAGCTCGATGTCTGCCTTTTCCATGGCAGCACGCGTTTTGGAAAGGCGCGCGGCATATTCCTCGCGCGTAAAATTCAGCGTCACACTCACGCTGCTTCTCCCGTTTTGATGTCGTTCTCGATTATCTGTCCGCTTCCGGCGTTCTGCGCGCGAGTAAGGGCCAGATTTGCAATCGCGGTGTCCTGGACACCCGTTCCGGTCAGGTCGGCAAAGGTGATGGCATCTTCACTTGCGCGTCCCTGCGCTTTGCCTGCGATAACCGCGCCGAGCTCCGCGAAGTCCTGATCCGGCTTGGCGGCCCCTGCCTCGATCGCATGATGTAATTCTCCCAGAATGCGGGTTTGGCTCAGCCGGTCAGCCACATAAACCGCCTTCGCAAAAACGGCGGGGTCGATTTCGTTCTTGTGCTCCGCATCCGACCCCATCGCAGTCAGATGCTGGCCGGGCTCCAACCAGTCGGCAGAGATAATCGGTTGTTCAGCGGGCGTTGTGGTGACGATCACATGAGCACCTGTGACCGCGTCCCGAGGATCTTCGACGGCCCTCACATTGATGCCGTGCAAATCGGAAATCTCGGCCGCCAGGCGCTGTGCTTTGGCAAAATTGCGCGCCCAAATACGTGTTTCGCGCAGTGAAAGCACAAGACGAAGGGCCTCCAGCTGCAAGCGCGCCTGCATGCCCGCGCCGAAAATCGCCGCCACCTGCGCATCTTTGCGAGCAAGATGCTTCGCTGCCACGCCCCCGGCAGCCGCCGTGCGAACATCCGTAAGATAGCCATTGTCGAGCAGCAACGCTTCCACAAGGCCGGTTTTCGCACTCAACAAGATCATGAGCCCGTTCAGGCTGGGGAGACCGAGCAGCGGATTGTCGAAGAAACCGGGGCTGACCTTGATTGCAAACCCATCGAAACCCGGCACATAAGCGGTCTTGACGTCGACTTCCCCACGAAATTCCGGAATATCAAGTCGTAGAATGGGTGGCATCGCAACGGGTTTGGTCGCCAGCGCTGCAAAGGCCTGCTCCACGCACGCAATCGCCGACAGATCCAGCTGCACAATGTCGCGCAGGTCTTTTTCCATCAGGATGCGGATCCGGCTCATGCGCTTTGCCCTTCCACAATCGCCTGATGAAGCTGCGGATCGATGTTCCCGCCTGAAACGATCAGAACGGTGGGGCCGGTCAGTCGGACCTTCTTCGCAAGAACAGCGCCGATGCCCACAGCGCCCGCGCCCTCCAGCGTCTCGCCTTCTTCACGCGCGGCGTGACGGATGCCGGCAGCGATCTCCTCTTCGCTCAGGAGAACGATCTCATCGAGCAAGACGCGGCAAAGCGCGAAGGTGATGCGGTTGTCCAGCCCGATACCGCCGCCAAGTGAATCCGCCAGGCTTTCTTCCTCGTGCACCGCCACGGGCTTGCCGGCAGCAATTGCAGCATGCATGGCCGCACCTTTTTCCATCGAAACGCCGATGATGCGGGTCTGTGGGCTGAGCGCTTTGATCGCAACGGCTATGCCGCCAGCAAGCCCGCCGCCGGAAAGAGGGATGAGCACGGCATCGAGTTTGGACAGGTCCTGCAAGAACTCAAGACCGATCGTCCCTTGCCCTGCTACGACATCCGGGTGATCGAAAGGCGGAATTGGTGTGAGGCCATCGCTTTCGACCAGTCGCGAGACTTCCTCTTGCGCGTCGTCCTGCGACCTTCCCACGATGCGGATCTGTGCACCCAATGCCCGGATTGCTTCGACCTTGTTGGCTGGAACCAGTGCCGACATGCAGATTGTTGCGGGGACCTTGAGTTCCTTCGCGGCATAAGCGACTGCGCGGCCATGATTTCCGGTGGATGCTGTGACCAGTCCTCGACGCCGTGCATCGTCATCAAGAGCCAGAATGGCGTTGGTAGCGCCGCGCAGCTTGAAGGCACCAATCGGCTGATGGGTTTCGAGTTTCAGGTGAACGGGAATGCCGGCTTGCTGCGAGAGGCTTGATGAAGCCACTAATGGCGTGCGCGCCACATGTCCCTTGATGCGATCAGCGGCGCGCTCGACATCTGCCAATGTCACGGGCAGCAGCGGTTCGGCAGTTGATCTGGACAAAGCTTCGCTTCTCATGATTGTCATGTTGGGAGCGAAGTAAAATCATGTCAATTATTATATTGTCATGATACAAAATTGAGGATCGTCTTGCGGAGCCGCTATCCGATCGACCCGATATCGAAAACAGGCGGCAACTGCTCGAAAGCTTGTTTGACGGTATTCAGGCCGTCGCGCAGATTAGCTTGACTCATGCGTCCGCCGAGGCAAATCCGGATGCCGCCACGGTGGCCGGGGCCCGCTATGAAGGGTTCTGACGGCGTGACTGCAACGTTCTGGTTGGCCAATGATCGGACCAGCCCGTCTTCTGTCCAATGTGGGGGGATCTTCAACCAGGCGCACATGGAAAGCGGATGGCTGGATGCGATATGTTCACCCAGAAGCTCCGTGGTGATTGCCTGACGTGAGCGCGCCTCCACCCGTTGGATTTCAAGCAAGCGTGCGGCTGTCCCGTTTTCTACCCAGCGGCTCGCGATCTCGGCCGTCAGATAAGTTCCGCTCCAGGACGAAACACGCAAGATGGAGGCGGCGCGGATGGAATAGGCGGGTGGAACGACGAGATAGCCAACACGCAGGCCCGTCAAAACCGTTTTCGTAAAACTGGTGACGAAAAAGCCAAGGTCGGGAAGCAACTCCGTGATTGATGGCAACGGGTCTTCTATCATCGGGCGATAGACCTCATCCTCAATCACAAATATGCCGTGGCGTTCAGCAATCGCAGCAATCTCGCGCCGACGCTGCGGGTTCATGACATGGCTTGTCGGGTTGTTGAGGGTAGGGATCAGCACAATAGCGCGCACGCCACCCGCAGCACATGCAGCCTCGAACGCATCGGGCAACACGCCGCTCACATCAGTCGGCAACCCCTTCAGGTTGAAGCCCAGAATATTTGAAAGGCCGATAATCCCGTGATCGGTAAGGTCTTCGCACAGAACCGTGTCATCGGACCGAATAATGCAGGACAATGCCAGGAAAATAGCGTGCGCTGCCCCATTGGTAACAAGGATGCGCTCCGTGCCTGCCGTGACGCCTAGCGGGCGCAGCCACTCGCGGGCGATTTCGCGATGGCGGTTCAGGCCGGCTATCGGGCGGCAGGGACGCATGAACTCTGCCACATTGCCGTCTGCCATTTCATGCAGAATTTCCCGCGAGGCATGTTCGTGGGCTTCGAGATAAACGCCGCGAATGATCGATAGGTCCAGCACCTGGTTTGAGCTGTGGTCAAGCATCATGCGTCCGGCACGGTCTGTGACGCGTGCCTTCACGAA
>JAFAGL010000171.1 GCA_023422735.1 Pseudomonadota bacterium | reverse complement strand
CGATGTCGTCGACAAAGTCGGCGATCGGCCATCTGCTTGGCGCGGCGGGTTCTGTTGAAGCCATTTTCTCGATTTTGGCTATGCGCGACAATATCGCGCCCCCAACCTTGAATCTGGATAATCCGTCCGTCGAAACAAAGGTGGATTTGGTTCCGCACACGGCGCGTGAGCGTAGGATCGATGTTGTGCTGTCAAACTCCTTCGGCTTTGGCGGGACCAATGCATCGCTTGTCATGCGGCGGCTTGTCTAAAACTCAGCGGTTTTAAACGCCGATTTGGGTTTTCGCCATATTCGGCATTACATTTAGCCGCTATCCGAAAATGGAGCATCCTGCGACCCGATGAGCAATGAGCCTGCCGATCTGCCGCCTCCCAATGGGTCAAAGTCAGGTCGGCCGATCGTACCGAAATCGGCCAGAAATGCGCTGCGACCACAAAAAGGGGTGACCCCACCGCCGCGTCGGTCTCGCAAATCGCGAGGTCCGTTTGTTGTCTTCTTGAACTTCGTGGTGGCGACCGCTGTACTTCTTTCTGTCGCGGGTCTCGGTATCGCATGGTTTGGGAAATCTATTTTTGAGGGACGTGGTCCAGCTCAACACACCGAATTGGTGATGATTCGTCCTAACTCCAGTAGCGCGGTGATCGCCGATACACTCGAAAGTGCCGGGCTTATCAGTGACGCGCGCATTTTCCGCATCGGGCTGCGTGTGAGCGGAGCTGACGGCAATCTCAAGGCTGGAGAATATGAGGTCAAGGCCGGAGCCTCCATGCATGAGATCATGGAACTCTTGGTAAGCGGCAAATCTGTCCTGGCGACACTGACCATACCTGAAGGGTTAACCGTTCAACAGGCTTTCCAACGCATTACAGAACATGACGCGCTGGCTGGTGAGATGCCATCCCAAATGCCCGCAGAGGGTCTTCTCGTAGCAGAAACCGAACGGTTTACACGCGGCACCACCCGTCAATCGGTCGTTGACAAGATGGTTGAGCGCCAGAAGCGCTTGATCGATCAGGTCTGGGCGCGTCGCCAAAGCGATTTGCCCATCTCCTCTGTCGAAGAATTTGTCACGCTTGCATCGATCGTAGAAAAAGAAACTGCGGTCGCCGATGAACGGCCTCGTATAGCAGGTGTATTCATAAATCGCCTGCGAAAGGGGATGCGCCTGCAATCTGATCCCACAATTGTTTATGGCTTGTTTGGCGGGGCTGGAAAGCCGGCAAACCGAGCCATCTACCGATCTGATATCGAAAAATCCACGCCATATAATACTTATCGAATCGATGGCTTGCCACCTGGTCCGATCGCTATTCCGGGGCGCGCCTCGCTCGAAGCGGTCGCCAACCCATCGAAAACCGATGAGCTCTATTTCGTCGCAGATGGCACAGGTGGGCATGTCTTTTCCAAGACTCTTGCCGAACATAACGAAAATGTGGCGCGTTGGAGAGCGTTCCGCCGCCAACAGGCTCAGAACGCTGGCCAATCCGCGACAGACGCGGACGACACACTCTCAGTTGAATGAACACGGCGGCTAACGAGTTGCCGTCAAAGCTGCAAAGCATGACGGGCTTCGCAAGGATATCGGAGCGGTTCGGCAATGCAGCAATCACCTGGGAACTGAAATCGGTCAACGGGAAGACGTTAGAAACGCGTTTGCGTTTGCCGCCCGGCTTCGACCGGTTGGATCTACCAACGCGTCGGATCTTGCAAGGTCGATTCGCACGCGGAAACGTTCAAGGCTTGCTGACGATTTCCCGCGAGCAAAGTCAGACCTTACCGACGGTGAATGAGGCGATTTTGAATAGCCTCGCATTGCATGCCAAGCGGATAGAAGCTGAGTTTCACACCGCCCCCGCAACTTCTGCACAGTTGCTCGCGCTGCGGGGGGTGATAGATATTTCTGAGTTTAGCGACGCTGAAGAAACGCGGCTTGAGCTGGATTCTGCAATTCTGTGTCTCGCGGAGAAAGCGACCGATGCCTTGGCGGTCAATCGAAGCGGCGAGGGCCGTGAACTTGGCAAAGTCTTGTCGCAGCAAATAGATCAGATCGAGGTTCTGACACTGCGCGCGAATAGCGATCCATCTCGAAATTTGGCAGTCATAAAGGCGCGCCTGGCAGAGCAGGTGCGTACGCTTCTCGAAGGCAATGTCGTACTTGATGAGGGACGTCTTGCGATGGAAGCGGCACTTCTTGCGACGAAGGCTGATATCCGGGAAGAGCTGGACAGGCTTACCACCCACATAGCTGCGGCACGGGAACTTCTGAAAGCTGGTGGTTCGATAGGGCGAAGACTGGATTTTTTGGCTCAGGAGTTTAATCGCGAATCGAACACTTTGTGCTCAAAATCAAATGCCGCTTCGGTGACGAGCATTGGCTTGGAGCTTAAAGTTGTCGTTGATCAATTTCGCGAACAGATACAGAATCTGGAGTAGGCGATGAGGGCTGACTTCCCATCGAAATCTATCCGCCGTCGAGGTGTGATGCTGGTTCTCTCCTCGCCCTCAGGCGCAGGGAAGTCCACCATAGCGCGCACGCTTCTCGAGCAGCATGAGTTTGAACTGTCTGTCAGCGTAACAACCCGAGCCCGCCGTGGAAGCGAAATCGATGGCGTTCATTATCACTTCATTTCCCGACGCGAATTCGAAAGTCTGAGAGACGATGATCAGCTTCTTGAATGGGCAGAAGTGCATGGTAATTATTATGGGACACCACGCGCCGCCGTAGAAAAGGCAATGGCGGATGGGCGCGACATGCTCTTCGATATCGATTGGCAAGGCGCGCAGCAATTGCGCGACGCTATGAATAGCGATCTCGTTTCGATTTTCATTCTGCCTCCGTCAATGGTTGAACTGCGGACGCGATTGAAGCGTCGCGCGGAAGATAGCGATGAGATCATCGAAACGCGTCTGACGAATTCGAAGGTCGAAATCGAACGCTGGCGGGAATATGATTATGTCGTAGTCAATGATGATCTAGACCATGCCTTCGGCGAGGTTCGGTCGATAATCACAGCCGAGAGATTGCGCCGGGATCGCAGACAGGCCGGTCTTTACGATTTCGTGGCTGATCTGCTTGACGCAAAACCCATGCGTGACGGCTGATAGCGTCGCTTACGCAATGTCCACCGCGTTCGCGATTTGAACGAATTCATCAATTGAAAGCGTTTCGGCGCGACGTGTCGGATCTATGTCCACACGCTTCAAAAGCAGCTCGCCTCCAAGAGATTTCAAACTTTGCCGGAGCATCTTGCGGCGTTGACCGAATGCTGCCTGGGTCACGCGTTCCAACATCTTCAAGCTGACTGGAAGCGGCGCGGAACGAGGCACAAGATGGACAACGGATGACGTGACCTTCGGAGGTGGAGTAAATGCTTGCGCAGGAACATCAAACGCAATCCGTGCTTCAGTTCGCCATCCGGCGAGAACAGCGAGGCGCCCGTATGCTGAGTCACCTGGCTGCGCAACGATGCGCTCGGCAACTTCGCGCTGAAACATCAACGCCATGCTTTCATAAAAGGGCGGCCATTGCTCGACCGTCAGCCAGCGGACAAGCAGTTCGGTCCCGATATTATAAGGCAGGTTCGCAATAATCCGGACTGGATCTCTATCTCCTGCAAGAGAAGCAAAATCGGCTGTCATTGCGTCGCCAGGAATGACGCGCAGCTTTCCAGGATAATGGGTGGAGATTTCGGCCAGTATGGCCAGGCAACGTTCGTCACGCTCGATGGCGATGACTTCGGCGCTTTGGGAAAGAAGCGCGCGGGTTAATCCACCGGGGCCGGGGCCTACCTCGATGACGGTGACCCCCGCCAATGATCCGGCAACGCGCGCAATCTTGCCGGTCAGATTGAGATCAAACAGAAAGTTCTGCCCAAGCGCCTTTTTGGCAAACAATCCATGTTGCTCGACAACCGCACGTAACGGAGGCAAGTTATCCATCTTGCGGTCGCCTGATCTTCGTTATGTACGCAGCTTTTCGACTATGACTATCAGCGCTTTACGATCTGGGCGCGTTCGCGCAGCTCCTTTGTGTACTTTTCGCTGAGCTGTTCGCTGGAATCGTCGCCGGTGGCTTGTTCCTCGGAAAAGACCATGCGTGCAACGCGATCATTCGAAACTTGGCGTTGCGAACAAATCGCAATGAACTCTACGCCCCGCGCCGTTTCGCGCACGACCGTTGTTCCTCCAGCCTTCGTGGCTTTCACCTCTTTTTCCCAGTCCGCTGGAAGTTCGGGCTCCAATACGCGTCCAAGATCGCGAACAGTGACGTCTATAATGCCTTTGGCCAAAGAGCGGGAAGTTTCGCAACTATTGAACCGCGCGCGCATCGCTTCGGCTTCGCGCTTGCGTTTGCCGAGAATCGCCTTGCGTTCCGCTGCCGGGATAACGAAGATGACCTGCTGCAACATATATTCGGTTGCGGAAGGCTTGCGACCTTCCTTGATCATGCGCTGCACCACGTCCTGTTCGCTCATGCGCCCTTCCGAGCGCCCGCGCATGCCGATCGCCTGACCCCAGCCCATCTGGGTGCGCATATACTCGCGAAAATGGCTTTTCGTGACGCTACTCTGCGCCATGATCTGATCAAGCTGAGCGATGGTGAGCTTGTTTGATTCAGCAAACCGACGGTACGAGTCATCGACTTGCTGATCGCTGATGTTGATTTTCAGCCGCGCCAGTTCCTGGTTGCGCAGCACCTGATTGATCATTTCATCGGCCGCGCCACCCGCGCCTCGCCGTTGCAAGCGCAAGAACGCCGCACGCCTGTCGATATCGTAGCTGGTGATTGCCACCTTGTTGACGATGTACCTCACTTCGCTAGCCTGAGCAGGCACAGGCAATGCCAAATGAACGATGGAGGTCAGCAATCCTAGCGCAACAAGCGGGGCAGCAAGCTTCTTGATGAAGGTCGTCATTAAGAGGGCCTCATTGGTCTGAAACGCGCGTTCTCCCGGCAGTTGCCGGTCATCTGCGGCGAAACAATGTCTGGCGTTTGGAAATCTCTTAACCCCGGTTGAATGTATTTCGCAACCGACCAAGGCCGAAATCTGGGGAAGCGGCTAGTTGAAACCGCCCCGATTAACCGACCCGAAGTCGCCAATAGTGCGGAATGTCAAATTGAACGCGACACCCCGCTCAGCTTCTTTCGTGTCGATATCCCGGGTTTCATTCAACGCCAGGGCGAAAGTGAAACACTCGTCGTCATAAGCAAAGCCGATCGAGTCACGAACGACAACCTCGGATTGGAAATCATAAACGGCCGATCCGAAGACAGTCCAGTTGTCGACAACCTTTGCTCTTGCGCCCACCGTGATCTCGTGACGATCCTTCGCAAAGCCGTAATAGGGCTGCTTTTCGATAAAGGCATATTGCGCCGTCACCGAAAGCGGCTTGGTGTTGAAGCCGACCTTCAGCTCGCCCCTGCGCATCTCGAACGTATCTTGATCGAAACGTCCGCCAACTACGCCCGTCAACCCGATGGGACTGCCGACACCAAACTGTGCGACATAATCCGAGCGGTCGGTTTCCAAACCGGAATAAGCGCCAACGCTCACTATATCGGGGCTTGCATAAGAGTTCACGCCAGCAAGATGGTATGACTGTCCGAAGATAGCGTTGGTCGTCCAACCATTGGCGAATGTGCCCGAATATCGAAAGCCGACATTGGCGCGTGTGCCGCCTTCCACGCGATCGTAGCCAGAGAATTTGTCGGTTTCGAACAACGATGTGGCATCGAAAACCAGACTTTGCGCATCTTCGTTAGGAATGCCCAAGGTTCCCGCGTAATCTTCGTCCGGTCGAACGAGTAGCTGCCCCATCGGCTCCAATACATGCGTGGAGTTCGCCAGGGTAAACAGGATAGGCCAGCGCGCTTCCAGTCCGGCGGTTGCCATGCCGCGCCAATAATGGCTGCGAATGTCAGAAGCCGCCGATTGGGCCTGGATAGCCGCAATCGTATTATCCTCATAGTCGGTATAGATATTGTCGCCGCGTAGTTGGAGCAGGGGTGTCAGAGCGAGCCCACCGGGCGTAATCAGCGTGCGCCGCCACTCGGCCTGAGCGCTCAGCCGGCCTGCATTCCCGTCGATCCCGCGAATATTTTGCCCGGAGCCGCTTGCAACAACGCCAGCCACCTCGGGGAAATCGTCGATCGCCAAACGCTCGCGCGAAATATTTGTGAAGTTCACATCGACAGATAGCTGACCACCCGCAATAGATCGATCCGGTGTTACGGAATAATCGAAGCTTGGTAAAACCCAGGGCTGCTTCTCCGAAACCGAACTGTTGCTGCTGTCGAGCACTTCTTCCTGAACCTGAAAGCGCATCGCGCGGAGGTCAAAATAATTCCGGTCATTCAGCCCAGTCAGGTAAACTTCTGAGCGATGAACATAGCCGGAATAGTCTTTCAGGCCATAGGTGTAAGCGAAGTTCTTGTCAGTCTGAGCCAGAACGTCCCAGCCAAACGTCCAGCGCGGATTGATCTGGAATCGTCCGCTTGACATGATTGCGCCCCGGAACTCTTCCTGAGAGTCGACCGTGTTGTCGTCAAACGCGTCGGGATTGGTCTGGTTGATGCCTGCAATGCGCAGATTGTATTCGCCGTGATCGAACTTCTGCCGCCATTCGGCCTCGCCCATGAAGCCTTGGCGGGTATAGCCACGTGGGGTTAAGGTCAGGTCATAAGTGGGCGACAGTGCGAAATAATACGGAACTGCAACACTGAATCCCAGCTCATCCTTGTAACCGAATGTCGGAAACAGGAATCCGCTTTTGCGCTTCACGGTCGGGTCGGCAACCTCAAAGGCTGGCAGATAGGCGATAGGGAAACCAAACATCTCGAACCGCGCACGCTCGAAGCGCACCACTTTCGTTTGGCCGTTCCAGATAATCTTCTGCGCCTTCACGCGCCAAATTGGCGCCTTGTCCGGGCGTTCTTCGCAAGGCTCGCAAGCTGTGTAAACGCCGGAATTGAAGGTAGTTACGACACCATCGCGCCGTTCGGCGCTTTCAGCCGCGAAATATGTCTTGTCGGGTGTCTCAATCCGCAAGGCATTCACGAAACCGTCGCGGAAATCATCGGTTACATCGATACGCTCGGAGTAGATGATGTTTCCGCGCTCATCGATGGCCTGCACGTTTCCGCTTGCGACCAAGCGACCGGTGGTGCGGTCGTAAGCGACGCGTTGCGCGACGATGCGGTTGTTATTGTAATCGATCTGGACGCCACCGACCGCTGTTACAGTTTGCGCATCGTTGTCATAAACCAGCGTGTCCGCTTCAAGCAGCATCTGGCCATCTTGCGGCGCGCGCGAACGTACCAGCTCTTCTTCAAGCGTCTGGGCAGAAGAAATTTCGATCGCAAGCGGTGCGGCGGCGATGATGCAGCCGAGCGCGCTCGCGCTCAGCAGGCGCTTGACGCGCGCTGAGGACATAGTCACGCCAGCCACTAGCC
>JAFAGL010000111.1 GCA_023422735.1 Pseudomonadota bacterium | reverse complement strand
GTATTCGGCTGCGCCGAATTCAAGGGCAATTGACGTGAGCGGGGGAGCGAAGATGGCGACGAGAAACGTCGAGACCGTGCCGGCAAAGAACGAGCCGATGGCCGCAACTGCAAGCGCGACGCCGGCGCGACCCTTTCTGGCCATTTGGTACCCGTCAATCGCGGTCACCGCCGACGAGGATTCGCCCGGCATGTTGATGAGGATCGCCGTGGTCGAACCGCCATATTGCGCGCCGTAATAAATGCCGGCCAGCATGATGAGCGAGGATACCGGCTCCAGCTGGAATGTGATCGGCAACAGCATCGCGATCGTTGCTGTGGCGCCGATACCGGGCAAAACGCCGATCAGCGTGCCCAGCAGAACACCGATCAGGCAGAACAGGAGGTTCCAGGGTGATGCGGCGGTGACGAAGCCGAGTGCGAGATTGCTGAAAAGATCCATGTTGTTACATCCCGAGCCACGGACCGAACAAGCGGAACGGCAATCCCAATGCGCGGATAAACACCAATGTCGAGAAGACGGTGATGCCGGCGGAAAGCAAGAGCGCGACCCAGACCTTCATGCGCGTGGATGCAAAGGATGCCAGCAACGCGGCAAAGAAGAGGGCCGGAACGAAACCCAGGGGCCGCAGCAAAAGGCCGAACAGGATCGGTGCAGGCAGAATGAAAAGAATGCCGCGCCAGGCAATCGCCCCGATCGGTTCACCTTCCACACGCATCGCCTGAACCAGAATGATACCGCCAAGCAGAATGAGAATGAGCGCAAGAACAAGCGGAAAATAGCCCGGACCCATTCGGAAAGTCGTTCCGAGATCGAGACCAAGCGATTGAAAGGCGAACAAGGCGCCCAACGCTATGAAAAGAGCGCCCGCCAGGCCGTTGGCAGGGTCGATGGTGCGTGGTTTCATGAATTATCCAAAACTGGAAAGAAAAAGGGGCGGCATGGCTGCCGCCCCCGGTTCATCAGTCCGCATACTGTC
Source organism: Pseudomonadota bacterium (assembly GCA_023422735.1). GTDB lineage: Bacteria > Pseudomonadota > Alphaproteobacteria > Rhizobiales > Rhizobiaceae > Tianweitania. The sequence goes on along the minus strand of JAFAGL010000111.1, from coordinate 4,853 downwards.
CGGCAGCTTCGATCACCGGTTTCCAGCGCGCGATTTCGCCTTCCAGCTTGGCTTTCAAGGCATCTGGCGTCGCGTCTTCGGCAGGCGATGGTGTCGTGCCCAGTTCAGCGAAACGATCGACGACATTCTTATCGGTGAGCGCTTTCTGGAGAGATTTCGACAACCGGTCCACCACCTCTGCAGGCGTCCCCTTCGGGGCATAGACGCCGTGCCAGATCGAAACTTCGAAATTCTCCAGCCCGCCTTCCTTCGCGGTCGGCACATCCGGCAGAACCGAAAGGCGCTCTGGAATGGTCACGGCATAGGCCTTGATCGTTCCGCCCTGGATCTGCTTGGTCGTGTTGGTGGTCTGGTCGCACATGATGTCGACCTGGCCCCCGAGCAGATCGGTCATGGCTGGCCCGGTGCCCTTGTAGGGAACCGTGACGAGCGGCGTATCGATCGCGCTCATGTAAAGCATGCCGCAAAGATGCGATGCCGCGCCGATGCCTGCATTGGCGACAGTTACGGTGTCCTTGTTCGCCTTGGAATATTCCACCAATCCCTTGAGATCTGCCGGCTCCAGATCCTTTCGGGCCACAAGCGTCATCGGAACTTCGGTCACGAGGCCAACATATTCGAATGCGTTGAGCGTATCGTAAGGCAGCTTGCGATAGAGTGTAGCGCTCGTCGCCATGCCGATATGGTGCAGCAGCAGCGTGTAGCCGTCCGGATCGGCATCCGCGACCCGTCCAGCGCCGAGCGTACCGCCCGCGCCGCCGACATTCTCCACCAGAACCTGTTGGCCGAGATCCTTTGACATGGCTTCGGCAACCAGTCGCGTCACCGTGTCCGTGGGTCCGCCGGCCGAGAACGGCACGACGATCGTCACGTTGCGTTGCGGATAATCCTGCGCCTGAACCGCGCTGGCTGCCATCAGCGAAATGCCTACGGCAAGCGAAGCGAATAATGACTTCACGAAAACCTCCCTTTGTATCGCGGCCTTCGTCATCCTCTCGAAGGCGCGCGCTTGAGGTGATCGTTCCCTGTTTTCCGGCGAAGCGCAACCTGCAGAATGCGTTTGAACGCGGGATTGATGCGGATAATGGACCGCATCCTGTTAGCAATTGGTCGTAGATGGCCCGCTACTGGCCCAAAACCACGTTGAAAACCTCGAACGGCGTTGTGACCACGATCTGTGCGGCAGAGGCCACGGTTTGCCCAAGTGCCGACCCGAAAGTCTGGACGCGTTCCGATGGTCTGGACTTCTCTGTTCCCAGCCCGCTGTCTGCGCGCAGCTGCTCGCCCAGCATCTGGATCAACAGCGGATTATCCGCGAATTTCGCGTGGTTGAGCCGATTGCCGGATTGAACGTCGGTCAGATCAGCAACGGTCACGCCGAGTTGCGCCAGGGCAGCGTCGTCGTCGAAACCGCCGACGCGCGGCCGGTTGCCTGCAATCAGGCCGGAAACGCGCAAGGCACGGTCATCGCGCGACAAAAGCAGCAGGAACGGCTTCTTGGGAATGCCGTAGCGTTTCATCTGCGAAGGGAACACGTCGATATCGATATCGGGTGACGCCAGAATCACATCGCCCAGCTTGCCGTTGAGATCGCCGTCATTGGTTATGGCGAGCTGGCGCAAAGCTTCCATTGCAAGCCATGTTCCCATCGAGTGCGCAATGATGTCGATCCGCTTGACGCCGGATTTCGCCAAAAGCCGCAGCGAGTGTTCCAACCCGTCGCGCGCGACGGTCGCGCTGTTGCTGTCGTAGACATAATCCAGCGCACGTCCGGCGGAAGCCCAGGTAAAAAGCACCGGCGCGCCGGCATATCCTGAATCGTGAACGATCTGCGTGGCGCGATACACGGCGGCGTCAAAGCTCGTATTGTAGCCGTGGATGAAGACCAGGGCCCGGCCGCCGCGTTCGGCGACCTGCCTGTCGAAATCGCGGCCAAATGCCGAGCTTTCCTTGTAAAGTGCCACCTGCGTCGGGGTGAAGTAACGCGCCGGATCCGGCTTCTTGTTGTAGGCATATTCGATCGTGCCGGTTTGGTGGATCTTCGGCACCGTCACGTCGATCCGGGCAAAACTCACATCTTCGCCGCGCGCGCCGCTGTAAACGAAACTGGGGTCCTCGGCCTTTGCGCGGGTGGTCGCGACGAAGATTTGGTGTTCTGCCGCCACCTGTCCGCTGGTAGCGGCATCGGCCACGGGAATCAGTGGATAGGCGGTGCGCCCGCCACAGCCGGCGATCGAAACTGACAGAACAGCGAAAAATGAGAGTTTCGCGATCTTTGAAGGCTGTTTTACCAAGTCATCGTCCCCAAAAACCGGGCGTGAAGATCACCAGAACCGCCAGGATTTCCAGTCGCCCAAGCAGCATGGCGAGCGACAGGACCCATTTCGCTGCATCGGGTACGGCGGAATAATTCCCCGCCGGGCCGATGGCTTCGCCCAGACCCGGACCCACATTTGTCAGCGCGCCAAGGGCGCCGCTCATCGCCGTCATCAGATCGAGGCCGGTTGCGGCGAGCATGATCGAAGTGATCAGCCAGATCATCATAAAGGCGGAAATGAACAGAACAACCGCGCGCTGCATCGTGGCGTCGACGGGCCGGTCGCCGTAGCGTACGGGCAACACCATGTTGGGGTAGATCAGGCGCTTCAAGCCGTTCACCAGCAGTTCGTAGAGGATCAGGAAGCGATAGGCCTTGATTCCTCCGGCAGTGGAGCCCGAACAACCGCCAAGAAAGGTCGCCACGAAAATGCAGGCAACGGCGAATGGCCCCCACAGCGAGTAATCCACGCTGGCATAGCCCGTGGTGGTGATGATCGAAACAAGATTGAAGGTTGCGTGGGTCAGCGCGGCGGAAAACGGCATGCCGGTGGAAACGCGCAGATAAATCGCGACCGCCAGTGCGAAAACGATGGTATAACCGGCAAACACCCTGATCTGCGGGTCGCCAAGTGCTTCGGTGCGGCCGCGCACGGCAAACAGAATCAGGATCGAGGATGGCAGCGCACCGATGAACATGAAAAGGATCGCCGTCCAAAGAATGGTGTAGTTCTGGGCATACATGCCGAACGAAACATCATGCGTGGAAAGGCCGGCGGTCGAAATTGTCGTCATGGCATGGTTCAGCGCATCGAATGTGCCCATGCCACCGGCCGCGTAAGCCAGTCCGCAGGCCAGCGTCAGTGACACATAGATTGACAGCAGCGTGATCGTGAATGTCGCCAGTCTTTCGAAAGGGCGGTCTTCGATGTCGGAGGATTCGATACGGAAATAGGTGACACCGCCGATATTGAGGAACGGCAACAGGAAAAGGCCGATCGCGATCACGCCGAGGCCGCCCATCCATTGCAGCAGGGAGCGCCAAAGCAGGATGCCGGGCGGTGCGCCGTCCAGCCCGTTGATGACCGTGCCGCCGGTGGTCGTGATCCCTGAAACGGCTTCGTAAACTGCATCCGACAGGCTGAGTTCGAGCGACGACATCATGAAGGGCACGACGCCGGCAGCCGCCATTGTCAGCCAAAGCAGGTTGACGAGCAGGAATCCGAAGCGCGGCGAAACGACGGGTGGCCGCGCTTGCGTCGCCAAGGCCACGGCGAGGGAAAGCCCGCCGGTAAAAAACGCTGAAAAGACAAATACTTTCCAGTCGTCATTGCCGTAATAAAGATCGACGGCTGCCGGCAGCAGCATGGCCGCCGAAAGATATATGCCGAATATGCTGGCAACATGGAGCGCGGCGCGAACAGCGAGGCGTTGCAATGAAAAGTCCCCAAAATCCGCGCCACAGTGGCGGTCAGCAGTCGAATATGCAATAGCGGCGCATTCGTCCACAGCCGGGTTAGCCGTCATGCCTTCTTCCAAAACCGCAAACGTTTTCAATCAACATGTTTTGGAGGCCGAACAGGCAGTCCGTGAGATTTTTCCTGAAACGCCGTTGCAGGAAAACGACTATCTGTCCCGCAAATATGGCGCGCGGGTCTTCCTCAAGCGGGAGGATCTGACGCCGGTCCGCTCTTACAAGCTGCGCGGCGCGTATAATTTCATGCGCAGGGCGCTGCAAAATGCTCCTGATCTGACGAGTTTCGTTTGCGCATCGGCTGGCAATCACGCGCAGGGCCTCGCATTTGCGTGTCGCCATTTCGATCGCCAGGGCGTGATCTTCATGCCGGTGACGACGCCGCAGCAGAAAATCGACAAGACGCGATTGTTCGGTGGCGACAATGTCGAAATCCGCCTCGTCGGTGATTTTTTCGATGATTGTTATCGTGCGGCCATTGCCTTCGCGCAGGAAAGCGGTGGCCTTCTGGTGCCACCCTTTGATCATGTCGACATCATCGAAGGCCAGGCGACGGTCGCGGCCGAGATCGCCCGACAGCTTCCCGAAGGCCTTGAAGTCGATCGGGTAATCGTGCCGGTTGGCGGCGGAGGGCTGGCAGCCGGCATCACGCAATTTCTGAGAAATGAGGACTGGGAAACCGATTTCACCTTTGTGGAGCCCGTTGGTGCTCCAAGCCTGCAAACCAGTTTGAGCAGCGGCAAACGAGAGAAGCTGAACCGGGTCGACAATTTCGTGGATGGCGCGGCGGTGGCTGAAATCGGCGAAACGCCGTTCGAGAAGTTGAAGAGCTTTGCCCCGGAAGATGTTCATTTGATTCCGGAAAACCGCTTATGTGCCACCATGATCGAGATGCTGAATGTGGAAGGTGTGGTGCTGGAGCCGGCAGGCGCCTTGTCGATCGACGCCTTGAAGGATCTTGCGCCCGAAGAGCTTGCCGGCAAGGTCATCGTGGCGATCGTTTCCGGCGGCAATTTCGATTTCGAGCGCTTGCCCGATGTCAAGGAACGCGCGTTGCGGTTCG
>JAFAGL010000031.1 GCA_023422735.1 Pseudomonadota bacterium | reverse complement strand
CCCAATGCGAACGCATCGCCGACGGTCCCTTGCAACCGCGTTTCATGGACCTGCGCGCCATCCGGGGTCAAAATCATGCCGTGCAATGCGATCGTGTCGCCGCTCACAACGGCATGCCCAGCGATCGGCGTCTTGCAGGAACCATCCAGCGCGCCAAGAAATGCGCGCTCGCAAATCAGCGCTGTGCCGGTTTCGGCGTGATGGATCGGACGCAACAATGACGCGATTCGTTCATCCCCTGTTCGTGATTCGATCGTGATCGCGCCCTGCCCCGGCGCTGGCGGGAACGTATCCAACGGCAAAACATCCGTTGCCGCATCCTGTAAGTTCAACCGGCGCATGCCGGCATAGGCCAGCAATGTTGCGTCAACATCACCCGCTTCCAGCTTGGCCAGCCGGGTCGGCAGATTGCCGCGGAACAAAATGACGTTGAGATCGGACCGCATGCGCCGCAACAAAGCCTGACGCCGCAGCGACGCCGAGCCCACTGTTGCACCTTGCGGCAATTGCGCGATTGTCGGTGCGGTTTTGCCGATAAAGGCATCGCGCGCGTCTTCGCGCGGCAAAAAGGCGGAAAGCTCGAGCCCATCGGGCAGAACCGTCGGCATATCCTTGGACGAGTGCACGGCGATATCGAGACGCCCCTCAACCAGCCCTTCCTCGATTTCAAGCGTGAACAGCCCCTTGCCGCCCACCTCGGACAATGCGCGGTTGGTGATACGGTCGCCCGTCGTGGTGATCGGGACGATTTCGAAAGCATCCTCGGACAGACCATGTGCCGCCATCAACCTGCTACGGGTCTCGTGCGCCTGTGCCAGCGCGAGGTCGCTGCCGCGCGTGCCGATGCGAATGAGCTTTGTTTGCATGAAGAACTCGGTCCGTGATAGGCGCGCATTCAAATTCGCGCTTTGTCTTGGCGCTTCTCCTACCGGGGATCGCAGGCAGCGGCAATGTTTGGAGACCAGAGTCTTGCCCATCCGCGTCCTTGGGATCGAGACAAGCTGCGACGAAACCGCCGCATCCGTCGTTTTGCGCACGGATGGAGGCGACGGCGAGATCCTGTCCAATGTGGTCCTGAGCCAGATTGCCGAGCATGAGCAATTCGGCGGTGTTGTGCCCGAAATCGCCGCGCGCGCCCATGTTGAAGCGCTGGACGAGATCATCGTCGCGGCTTTGACACAAGCTGACACGACGCTGGCCGACATCGACGTGATCGCAGCAACGGCGGGCCCCGGCCTGAATGGCGGTCTGATCGTCGGCTTGATGACGGCGAAGGCCCTGGCTTCATCCAGCGGAACAAAGCTCTTGCCGGTCAACCATCTCGAAGGCCACGCCCTGACTGCGCGACTGACAAACAGGATCGCGTTTCCTTATCTTCTTTTGCTTGTTTCGGGTGGTCATACCCAGATCGTGCTGGTGGAAGGCGTTGGACAGTATCAGCGTTGGGGCACCACGATCGACGATGCGCTCGGCGAAGCGTTCGACAAGACCGCCAAGCTGATCGGCTTGCCGTTTCCCGGCGGGCCGAATGTCGAGATCGCAGCCAGGGAAGGTGATGAAACCCGTTTTGCCTTTCCTCGCCCCTTGAAGGGCGAAAAACGGCTCGACTTCTCGTTTTCAGGATTGAAAACCGCTGTCCGGCAGGCCGCAACGGCGATAGCGCCCCTGTCGCGTCAGGACCGCGCGGATCTTTCGGCGTCGTTTCAACGCGCCATTGTCGACACGCTGGACGACCGCGTATCCCGCGCACTCATCCGCTTTCGTGAAACCTTTCCCCAAATATCGGAGCCCGCGCTTGTGGTGGCCGGAGGCGTCGCGGCCAATCAGGCTGTGCGCGATGGGCTGACGGCGCTTTGCGTGCGTCACAATTTCCAATTTGTCGCGCCGCCAGCAAAGCTTTGCGGCGACAATGCCGCCATGATCGCCTGGGCTGGTGCGGAGCGGGCCGCGCTGAACCTTTTTGAAGACGATCCGATGGGTTTTGCACCACGTTCACGCTGGCCTCTGGATTCGCGTTCGGCACCGGTGATCGGTTCGGGACGCAGGGGAGCCAAGGCATGAGCAACGCACGCATCGCGGTTCTGGGTGGCGGCGCCTGGGGCACCGCGCTTGCCAATACATTTGCTGCAGCCGGGCGACCCACACTTTTGTGGGCGCGCGACAGAACCACCGTCGCTCAGATCAATAAGCGATCGGAGAATGCGCGTTATCTGCCCGGGATCACCCTCGACCCGGCTTTGCGCGCGACCGCTGAACCCGGCGAGGCTCTGACCGGCGCCAATATAATCCTGGCGGTGATTCCCGCACAAAAGCTTGGCGCAGCCATGCGCGAACTCGCCAGCCTCATTCCAGCCGGCGTGCCGGTGGTGATCTGCGCCAAAGGGATCGAACGCGAGACCGGACGCCTGCCTTCCGCCATTCTTCAGCAGATTTTGCCGCACAATCCGGCTTCGGCCTTGTCCGGCCCGAGCTTTGCAACTGATCTGGCGCGCGGTCTGCCGACGGCCGTGACGATTGCGGCGCGTGACAGAGCGCTTGCGGCAAAGCTTGCAGCCCAGCTTTCAACGCCGCGCCTGCGTTGTTATTCGGCCGATGACCTGACCGGCGTGGAAATCGGCGGCGCGCTGAAAAACGTGCTTGCGCTGGCAGCAGGTGCAGCCAGCGGCGCGGGACTTGGCGCCAGCGCCCAGGCAGCGCTGATCACGCGGGGCTTCGTGGAATTGCGCCGGATCGGAGAAGCGCTGGGCGCGCAGGGCGAGACGCTGATGGGGCTGTCCGGGCTGGGTGATCTGATGTTGACCTGCGGGTCCGGGCAATCGCGCAATTTTGCATATGGCGAAGCGTTGGGTCGCAATGAGCCGCTCGACGGTCTGCCGCTCGCCGAAGGCGTCGCAACGGCAACGATTGCCGCACAGATTGCCAGCCAGCGGGGCATCTCCGCACCGATCATTCACGCTGTTGATGCGATCCTGAAAGGCGAAAGCACGATCGCGCAGGCGGTGCAAGCTTTGATGACACGCCCTTTGCGGCACGAAGCCGATTGACCTGAAACATGCTGTCGCGCCAATGATCGGCGCCGAACGAGATACCAACAGGAGCGACCATGAACTTCGCCATTTATTGCACCGACAAGCCAGGCCATTTGCAGGTTCGCATGGATACGCGCCCGGCGCATGTCGCTTATCTGGACGGCTTGAATGCCGAAAACAAACTGGTTCTGGCCGGCCCGACCGTGGGCGAGGACGACAAGCCAACCGGCTCCATCGTGATTGTGGAAGCCGAAAGCCTCGAAGCCGCGAAGGCGATCGCCGACAACGATCCATACGCCAAAGCCGGCTTGTTTGAAAAAGTCGAGGTGAAGGGCTGGAAATGGGTCTTCAACAAGCCGGAAGCGTGATGCAGTACTGGTTGTTCAAATCCGAGCCAGATGTCTGGTCCTGGGACCAGCAGAAGGCGAAGGGCGCGGAAGGCGAACCGTGGACCGGCGTGCGAAATTATCAGGCCCGCAACAATATGCGGGCCATGAAGATCGGCGACCTGGGTTTTTATTATCATTCCAACCAAGGGCTGGAGGTGGTCGGCATTGTCGAGGTGTGCAAACTTTCGCATCCCGATCCAACCACCGATGACGAGCGTTGGGATTGCGTGGATATCCGCGCCGTCAAGGACATGCCGCAACCGGTGACGCTGAAGGATGTGAAGGCCAACCCCAAGCTGGCCGACATGTCTCTGGTGACCTCCATGCGCTTGTCTGTACAGCCCGTGAAACCCGACGAATGGGCTGAAGTCTGCCGCATGGGCGGGTTGAAGGATTGAGATCGGATGGTGCAAACGCCGGAAGATGCGCGCATCTTTGACGTTCGCGCCTTTATTCTCGAAAATACAGAGCGGCTTTCTCCGCCGCATGTGCCGGAGCTTCAGCTGCATCTAGCGACCGAAGCGCATGATCTTTGGTTGAAAACCGAAGAAGAATTGCAGGAAATCGGCCTGCCGCCACCGTTCTGGGGCTTTGCCTGGGCAGGCGGCCAGGGTCTCGCGCGCTATTTGCTGGATAACAGGCACGTGGTCGCCAACCGCAGCGTTCTCGATTTCGCGTCAGGCTCCGGCCTTGTGGGGATCGCGGCGCGCAAGGCCGGCGCGGCGCAGGTGAGTTGCGCCGACATCGACCCGTTTTGCGCCGAAGCAATCATTCTGAATGCCGAAGCCAACGATGTTTCGCTCGATGTTACGATCGCCGACCTGATCGACAGCGACGAAGGCTGGGACGTGGTTCTGGCGGGGGACGTGTTTTACGATCGTGAGTTTGCCGACAGGCTGTTGCCGTGGTTCGAAACGCTGGCCATGCGCGGCGCGGTCGTTCTGGTCGGCGATCCTGGACGCTCCTATCTGCCAAAGGATCGCTTGACGGCCTGGGCTGTATACCAAGTGCCGGTGACGCGGGCGTTGGAAGATGCGGAGATCAAGAAAACGACGGTTTGGCAGTTCAATTCCGGCCGTTAACGGGAGCCAGGCGGAACAACGCCCCTCACCCCCGGCGCACCTCCAGAACCGTTTTTGGCCCCAATCGCGGCAACAACCTTGCCATGACGCGCGGCGTTATCGCCACGCATCCTTCGGTCGGCAGGAAGCCTGGCCTTGCAAGATGAAAGAAGATCGCGCTGCCGCAGCCACGTTTCGCCGGCCGAATATTCCAGTCGAGCACGAAAACCGCATCGTAAAGAGGATCTGTCCGGCGCATCATTTCATGACTGGCACGATAAGGCAGCTTCACTGGTCGATTATAATTGCGATCGCCCGGTGCATCGCACCAACCTAGCTTCGCGTCGATCATTCTGAGGTTAAGGGAACTGCGTTGCGGGAAGGTCCGGTCGCGCAGATATCCACGCAAAAAACGCATCCGCGCCAAGGGCGTCGCCCCATCGCCTTCGCGTTTTTGCGAAGAAATTCCACCGCGCCCCAAAGCGCATGGAAATACCGTTGCGCCGATCGAAAGAAGACCTTCTCGTGGCTTTCCCGGACGCGGACGGACAACAAGTTGTCGAAGTGGCGCATCCCCACGCGCAACACGCCTTTGCTTGTTTTGCATCCTCGCCCTATCTTTCCCTGGACAATTCAACGTGATCGGCCTTTCGCAGCCATGGACGTTCAGCATATTGCGTTGAGCGTCAAGCCGCGCCCGATGGAAAACATGGACTGATCGATGACTTCTCGGACCATCCTGATTGTTGATGACGACGACGACCTGCGCACCACGCTCGCCGAGCAGCTTGCGCTTTACGAGGAATTCGTGGTCGTCGAGGAAGCCACAGCCACAAAGGGCGTGAACACGGCCCGCAACGGCAATGTCGATCTCCTCATCATGGATGTTGGCTTGCCGGACATGGACGGTCGCGAAGCGGTCAAGCTCCTGCGCAAGGGCGGCTACAAGGCGCCGATCATCATGCTGACCGGGCAAGACACCGATTCGGATACCATCCTGGGGCTGGAAGCCGGTGCCAATGATTATGTCACCAAGCCCTTCCGCTTCGCCGTGCTGCTCGCGCGCATCCGTGCCCAGCTGCGCCAGCACGAGCAAAGCGAGGATGCGACCTTCACCGTCGGTCCTTACACGTTCAAGCCGAGCCAGAAGCTTCTGATCGACGCCAAGAACAGCAAGATCCGGCTGACGGAAAAAGAATCCGCGATCATCAAATATTTGTACCGGGCCGACGAAAAAGTGGTCACGCGAGACGTTCTGCTCGAAGAAGTCTGGGGATACAATTCAGGCGTCACCACGCACACGCTGGAAACGCATGTTTATCGCCTGCGCCAGAAGATCGAGCGTGATCCTTCCAATGCAGAAATTCTTGTGACAGAAAGCGGGGGTTACAAACTCGTTCCGTAACCTCCGGTTGCTCGCACCCGGTACGAACGAGGGGAGATGGCGTACCGGGGATGTTTGTGTGAATGGCGCTGGATGACGATATCCGGATTCTGGCCGATGTGGCGCTGTTTGACGGGTTTACCCAGGAACAATTGCGCTTGCTGGCCTTCGGTGCCGAAACGCTGTCCGTTTCCGCAGGTCGCCTGATTTATGCTCAAGGCGACACGGCTGACTGCGCGTTCGTCATCGTCCATGGTGAGGTTTCACTGGTATCGGGCACCGGCGACGAGGCTGTGGAACTCAAGTCCCTCGGCAGCCACGCGCTTTTGGGCGAATTGGCACTGATTGCCGACACGACCCGTCCGACCAGTGCGCTGGCCGGCACCGATTGCGAGTTGTTGCGCCTCAACCGAAGGCTGTTTCGCCGCATTCTCGAAGAATATCCCGATATCGCCATGCTGTTGCATGACCGAATTGCTGCGCAGTTGCAGGAACTGGTGCAGAAAATCACCGGCCTGTCCGCGCGGTTCGGCGATTAGCTGCATCAGGCAGACCTGAGCGTTTGGGGTCTAAGCACCCAGATCAAACCGCGCGATCACCGGCACATGATCGGATGGACGATCCCAGCCGCGGGCATCGCGAACGATTTCAATGTCGCGCAGCAAGGGCTTGAGATTGGCTGAACCCCAAATGTGATCGAGACGCCGCCCGCGGTCAGACGCAGCCCAATCGGCAGCACGATAGCTCCACCAAGTATAAAGCTTCTGATCGGCGGGAACATGACGGCGCATCAGGTCTTCCCACCCGCCGTCCTGACGCATGGATTCCAGCCCTTGCGTTTCAACCGGTGTATGGCTCACCACTTTCAGCATCTGCTTGTGCGACCACACATCGTTTTCCAGGGGTGCGATGTTGAGATCGCCCACCAGAATCGATGCGGTGTTGTCGCCATGCATGGCGTTGAAGCAGCGCATCTCCTCGATGAAATCCAGTTTGTGGCGGAATTTCGGGTTCAAATCGGGATTGGGCTCATCTCCGCCCGCCGGGACATAGAAATTATGCAGCAGGATCGACTTGCCGCCGATGTCGATGCGCGTCGACATATGACGCGTGTCACCCATATCGCAGAAATTACGCTTCTCCTCGATGTCGATGCGATGTTTCGCAACCGTCGCGACCCCGTGGTAGCCCTTCTGACCGTGGAAGGTGACGTGCTCATAGCCGAGCGCCTCGAACGCGGCTCTCGGAAACAACTCATCCGAAACCTTGATTTCCTGCAGGCACAGAACGTCTGGCTGATAGGTCTGCAAAAAGCGTTCGACGATCGGCATGCGCAAGCGCACGGAGTTGAT